>JASFBJ010000445.1 GCA_030149585.1 Desulfobacterales bacterium
TGATGACATTAGAATTCATATCAGAAAGAAATGCGGTTATCACATGTCAGTTGTTCGATGTAGATGTGTAGGCATATACGATTCCAAGGTACGCAACCTGTTCATATGTAATCCAGTATTTGGAACCGTTTAATATATATTTATCTCCCTTTTTAACCGCTGTTGTAATAAGATTGACGAAATCGGAGCACGCGTAATTTTCCGTTATACAGATACATCCAAAAATATCAGCAGTTACAAGTTTCTAAATATATTTTTCTTTTTGTTCTTTAGTTCCATACAGATTTATCTCCATTGCTGACCCCATGGTCTGCATGTTCAAGGCTGCTCTCAAAGAACCGCTGATCTTTGCAATTTCTTCAGTAATAACAGCATGCGCCAGAAAACCTGTATTGCTTCCGCCGTATTCTTCAGGAATAGGGCACCCAAGAAAATCCAGGTCCGCCATTTTTTTTACCAGATCTTTTTGAAAAATATGATTTTTTTCATCTTCTTCTACTCTTGGTAAAACTTCTTTTTTAACAAAATCACATGCTGCTTTCTGTATTGCCTGAATCTCTTTATTTAATAAAAATGTCACTTTTTTTCTCCTTATTATAACATAAAGCATCTATAGTGGAATATTGCCATGTTTTTTCTCCGGCCTGATCTGTTTTTTATCCTTTAATAATGCAAGAGATTTTATCAGTACGGATCTTGTTTCACCAGGCTCGATAATATCATTGATATGGCGAAGAGATGCTGCCTTAAGCGGATCAATATAGTTATCATAATAATTTTGATAAAGAGCCTCTATCTCCTTGTCATCTGCTGCGTTTGCCATCTCTTTTTTAAACAGAATACTGGCCGCTGTTTTCGGACCAACGCTTGAAACCTCCGCTCCAGGCCAGGCATAGACAAGATCAGTTCCTAAATACTGGCTCCCAAGGGCAATATATGCGCCGGCATAAGCTTTTCTTATGATAACAGTTATTTTTGGCACTGTGGCCTCTGCATAGGCATGCAGCAGTTTGGCGCCTTTATAGATTATTCCTCCCATTTCCATTTTTCTACCTATCAGAAATGCCGGAGAGTCCTGAAATGTGATAACCGGAGTATTAAACGCATCGCAAAACCTTACAAATCTTGCTGCTTTTTCAGCAGCCTTTATATCAATAACCCCACCTAAAAATTTTGGCTGGCTGGCAACTATTCCTACGGCTTTTCCGTCCAGGCGGGCATAACCTGTGATAATGTTTTTTGCAAAGTCTGGTTTTATTTCAAAAAAATCATTATTATCAAAAACAAGTTTTAAAATATCATGCATGTCAAAAATTTTTTGAGACTTATCAGGTACAATTTTTTCAAGATCAGCCTCATATCTTTTTGGATCATCATTATTTTTAATTTCAAGAGGGTTTCCGTGACAGCTTAGCGGCAGAAAATCGACCAGCTTTCTTGCATCAGCAAATATTTCTTCTTCAGTATCTCTTAAAATATCAACAAGGCCGCTCACACGGGAATGCATTACAGCACCACCAAGTTCCTTTTCATCAATATCTTTTCCAGTCTGGGCTTTTACAAACGCGGGCCCTGCTATAAAAATAGAGCTCTTTTTTGTCATCAAAATATAGTCGGTAAGGCCTGGTGAATATGCCTGGCCTCCTGCTACAACTCCCAGGATTATTGAAATTTGGGGTACCACCCCAGAATATATGGTGTTTCTCCGAAAGAGCTGCCCAAACATTTCCATTGGACCAAGAGTTTCGTGCAGCCTCAGCCCTCCTGAATGGCATATTCCTATAATCGGGACTCTGTTTTCAGCAGCAAGATCCATCAAGGCGCAAATTTTTTTACCGGTCATTTCACCAAATGAGCCGCCAAGTGCTGAAAAATCCTGGGAATAAACACATATTTTACGTCCATTTATCGTGCCGTAACCTGTTATTACTCCATCGCCTGGAATTTTTTTTGTTTCCATCCCAAAGTCATGGCTGTGGTGTGTGGCAAAAAGATCTATCTCAAAAAAACTATCAGGATCCAGAAGTTTTTCTATTCTTTCCCTTGGAGGGAGCATCCCTTTATCATAAAAAAATCTTTTCCTGGCCTCTTCACCAGCTCCATCTATAAGCTTTTTTTTTATTATGCGCAGTTTTTCTATCTTATTCATGCAAACCTTTCTTTTTTTTTATAACCTGAATTTTGCAGGCCCCGGCAAGTCTTTTTCAGGCTTTACCCACTATCTTTATAAAATTATTATAAAACCATTGGCATCCTTCAAATTTAGTTTACACTTTTTAGATGTTGCTTCTTGCCTGGTTC
>JASFBJ010000184.1 GCA_030149585.1 Desulfobacterales bacterium
AAAAAAGATGATCAATATGCAATAAAGGTGGATGATAAAACAGGCCCGCTCTTTGACGCGATCGGCAAAAACAGCCATGTTTTCAGCCCGGATTCAAAACATCTGGCCTATACTGCAAAAATAAAAAATAAGTGGTATAAAATTCTTGATCATGAAAAAGGACAGGGTTTTGAAGCAGTTTCAACTCCAAAATTCAGCCCTGATTCATCAATATTTGCCTGTATCGGTCTTACCAGTATCGGGCAAAATAAAAAAAAACAACAGGTAGTTGTGAATACCCGCAAAGAAAAAGCTTATGACGGTATTGTGCAAAAATTAAACAGCCCTGTTTTCAGTCCTGATTCAAAACATCTGGCCTATGCAGCTATGCAGGATAAAAAGTTGACGGTTATTCTGGATAAAACACAGGGGCCCTTTTATAAAATGGTGGGTCCTCCGGCATTTAGCCCGGACAGTTCGCGCCTGGTTTATTGCGCTCAAAAAGACGATTTCTGGTTTATGCTGACCAAAGAGGGTCCAGGGCCTTTATATGAAAATATCGGCATGTACGCATTCAGTCTGGACAGCCGGCGACTGGTTTATACTGCCCAAAAAAACAAAATGTGGCATATGGTTGAAAATCGCTCAAAAGGCCCTGCATTTGAACAGGTCTATATTCCTGTTTTCAGCCCGGATTCAAAACACCTGGCCTATCTTGGAACAAATAAAAAAAAATCGGTCATGGTGATTGACGGGAAAAAAGAAAAAACTTTTGATGAAATTGGATTTTTTCAGTTCAGCCCGGATTCAACCCAATATGCCTATTCTGCCAAAAACGGCAAAAAATGTTTTATGGTGATTAATGGAAAGCCGGGCTCTTCTTATAAGGCCGTCACTATCCCTTTTTTCAGCCCTGACTCAAAGCATATCGCCTATACGGTTTTAAAAGATAATAAATGGCATATAATTAAAAATGATCAAACAGGACAGGGCTATGATATTATAACCCCTCCCTTTTTCAGTCCGGATTCAAAAAGACTGGCCTATATGGCCAAAGCCAAAGATAAGTGGACAATAGTTGTAAACGGCAAACCAGGACGTTTTTATGATGGAGTGGCGATTCCGGTTTTCAGCCCGGATTCAAAGCATATCGCCTATCTTGCCAAAAAGCAGAATATCTGGTTTGTGGTTGTAGACACAGTTGAGAATGAAACCTGGCTGAAAGGAGGCGTTAAAGGAGCAAGGCTGTTATTTGACTCCCCTGCCCTGCTGCATACTCTTGGAATGCGCGGGCCCGGCCTGGAATTTATCCGGCTTGAGATCAAAATCAGCTCTTTCGGCTCCTGAGAGGAAAAGGCTATGCATGTTCTCGCGGCTTTTGTTATTTTTATTGGTTTGTTCAGCGGCTTTTATCAAAAAAACCAGATACCGGAAGATCAGATTAATCTTATAGTTGATTCAGAACAATATGTTAAAATCAGAGTTAAAACAGATTCTCTGGATAAGCTTAAACATGCTAATCTGGTAAGCCAAACCTATGATTATTCCTGTGGTTCAGCGGCCCTTGCCACAGTGCTTAATTTCAGGCTGGGTGAAAAATTTACTGAAAGACAGGTAATTCAAGGACTGTTGCAATATGGTGACAGTGAAAAAATAGCAAAACGACGGGCATTTTCCCTTTTGGATATGAAACGTTTTGTAAATGCTCTTGGGTATAAAGGAGTTGGCTATAAGGCGGAATTTGAGGATTTAAAAACTTTGGAGGAACCTTGTATCATACCGATTAAAATTTTTGGTTATCGCCACTTTGCTGTGTTCAAGGGGATCTATAAAGGTCATGTTTTTCTGGCAGACCCCTGGCGGGGAAACACCAGCTATACCAGCGCAGATTTTTTAAGCAAGTGGTATCAAAATGTAATTTTTATTATTTATCCTCAAAATGGTACAGGTTTAAAATATCTGGAACTTGATGAAAAAGATCTAAGCTATATTGATGAAGATGCTGCCCGCAGAATTATTTTTGATAAGGCTCTTTACACGATTCCTGAAATTGATCGGCAGATAAATAATCTTCCTGGTAAATATCAGTTATATAAACCCTAAGTAATAAAAATATGATTCTTTATTTAAAAATATTATTGCCTGTAATTCTGATCGCCTTTAGCCCGCTAAACTGTCTTGCCCAGGATAAGCACTTAGCATCTGATCTGTTTTCAGTTCAAATCAGCGCCTGCACCCATAAAGAAAGTGCTGAAAAAATTATCGCAGACCTCATCAAAATTGGTTATACACCATATTTATTCAAAATAATTGATAAAAAAAAACAAAACTGGTATCTCGTCCGCCTGGGAAATTTTAAAACTTTCAATCAGGCAAAAAAAATTGCAAAAGAATTTACTGAAAAAGAAAAAAAAGAGGCTGTTATTACCCATGCTGACTCTATGAATAAAATCAACCTGCCTCAAAAAAACAGCACAGGGCAAATCAAAGGAGAAATGAAAACTTCACCCAGGATAAGGCCTCTGGGTGCAAACCAGCCTGTTACCAATTCTCAGCCCGCAAAATCTGACTCCTCCACAGATCAATTCTTATCGAATATACCATTAAAACAACCTGATACCGGATTTCAGGAATTGCAGATGCAAATCAAAGACCTGCAAGATAAAGTTCAAGTCCTGAGTGACCAGGCTGATGTCCGAAAAAAACTGGAAATTTCTGATGAAGAAAAAACAGCAGAGGAAAAAGAGGTGCTTTCAGCTGCCGGTCGGGACTACACCCTTATGAAACAGGGGCTTTTAGGTATAGAGTATAATTTTGCCTATTCCTACTACTCATTTGATGTTCTAACAGAAGCTATAAATGTAGAACAAAGAAGCAACCACAGTTTAATCAACTCAATATCAATGGAATATGCCCTGTGGAACAACTTTACAACTAACCTGATTTTCCCATTTGTCTATAAATATGACAAAATCGGCACTGATGATGAAAAGGATGTTTCCGATATCGGCGATGTTTCCCTTGGATTTTTATACCAGCCATTTAAAACAGACAGTGTGTGGCCGGCAACAATTTTCACTTCAAGCTATAAATTTGACTGGGGCCGCAGCCCATATGAGATCATACCTGAAGAGGAACTGGCCACCGGCAGCGGCTATGCCACTGTCAGCGCCGGTCTTTCTTTCAGCAAAACAGTTGATCCGATTATTGCTTTCGGCAATCTCAGTTATGCATATAATTTTATCAAAGATGGTCTGGATCAGAAACGCCGTAATGGTCTGAGCCTTGAAAAGGTGGAACCTGGAGAGCGTCTGGGCTTTACACTTGGAATGGGATATGCACTTTCATATAATGTTTCGCTTAACTTCAGCTTTCAATACTCCCACCAGCTCAATACCAAATATTACTGGAGCAATGATACTGATACTGACAGCGGAGCAAGAACTTCATCTGTTTTCAGTATTGGATCCGGCTGGCGTTTATCTCCAAAGCAATCAATAAGCTTCAAACTTGGGATAGGGCTTACGGATGAAGACCCTGATTTTACTTTTTCATTTAGAATCCCGTTTGAATTTAACCTGATATAAACTTTGAGTTTTCTGATAATGCCGGACTTGAAAAAGCTCCCAAAAGCAATAATGAGTGCCTCTCCGAAATCCGGCATATTTTTTATATTTGGCGTATTTATCCTGATTATTATTTTTTCCGATTATTCAATAGCGGCTTTTCATGAACAATTAGCCGTGGACACCAGGGCTATTGCTCTGGCCAATACTGTAACCGCTGATCCACCGGGAATCATGGCAATCCATTATAATCCGGCGGGTCTGGTTAATCTGCCTGACGGCAAATTTTTCAGCATGGGAATTACCGTGCCGATTATCGTCAAGACTTCCCGTTTTAAGCAGGATCCTGAATTTGAGGGATATCTGGGTGGCTATAATGATGATCCCCTGGATGGCACGGAGGGTACAAACAGCAGCGGCAAAATGTATCTGCCGGGCTTAAATGATACAATTGATTTTTTGATTGCGCCAAGCATTGGAGTTTCTCATCATGAACCTGAATCAAGATGGACTTTTGCCATTGCTGAATATGCCCCCTTTGCCATTGGGCTCAAGCATGGCGATGCAAATGATCCAGCCCGCTATGGAGGTAAATCGGTTTATCAGCAGCATCTGGTTTATTCTGCGCCTGCAGCAGGCTATAGACTGACCGAGACTTTTGCCATCGGTATGACTGTTGGACTGGGACAAACCGCGATGGGCGCGGAAGTAGATATGCGTGCACCCAATGAAATAGTGGCTCTGACCCATGTTCTGGGAGAGGCAACCGCTGGTCTGGAAATTCCGGTTTTATCGGAGATGACCCTGCCGCCCCCCTGGTTTGGAGGAGGACTAAACCCTTATGATCAACTGGCAACTTTAGAGCTTACCCTGAGGGATGATTATAGTCCAAACTATAATTTCGGCATTTTGTGGCAGCCCAAACAGTGGTTTGCCTTTGGCGCATGCTACCAAAGCTCTATCAAAGCCCAGTTAACGGGAACTTATAGCTTTAAATATTCGGAAGACTGGCAGAGAATGGTTCAATGGTTTGGTTCATCGCCCCTGTTGGTGGTATCCGCAGGTGTGCTGGACCTGCCCATTGAGCCGGTTGAAGAACAAACAGGAACAGTTACTGCTGAAATTGAATTTCCCCAGCGTCTCCAGATGGGAATCAAGGTTAAACCTTTTACCTGCTGGAGTCTTTTAATAGATGTTCACTGGGCCGAGTGGTCGGCTGTTAAAGATAATCGTTTTACCTTTGACCAGAACATTCAGCTTTTGCAACTGGTTAAACTAATGGGATACACCCATGGCAGCCGTGAACTTTATTTAAACCGCAATATGAAAGATACCTGGCACTGGAGTATAGGTTCTGAACTCCAGGTTCTTGACTGGCTGACTTTGCGCTGCGGCTATGAACGCCGGGTGGCTTCAGTGCGTGATAATCGTTTTGATCTTCTATATGCTCTGCCGGAACTTGAAAACTATGGAACAGGCTTTGGAATTCAAATGGAAAGTGGTGTTAATATTGATTTTGCAGCAGCCTATCTGATAAATAACAGCTATAAAATTGATAATAATCAAAGCACCAATTTAAATTCAACTGAATTTACTGATCCAGTATATAATCCATATGCAGGGCTTGATTATGAACAAGAGACCACAGCTTATATATTTTCTTTGAAAATTTCCATGCCCACTATTCTGCTCAGCGATTTTTTTAAAAAACAGTATAAAAAACTTAAAGGACTATTTGATTAAAATGAAAGCAGATCAAATTTTTTTAGCTGAAACCAGCATTAAGACAATATTTTATAAAATTTCAAGTGCTGCTGTTTTTAACCTCCTTATAATTATTGCAATAACAGCTTTTATTATCCAAAAACCCGCCAAAGCCGGGATGAAAATTCTTTCAGACAAACAGACACAGCAGATAACAGTTCAAACAAATATTGGTCCGGCAAAACAAAATTTTCAGAAGACAGATTCTCAAATAAGTCGTTTAAATCCTAAAAACAAATTAAATATTACAGCCATTATTGATACAGAGAATGAATCAAACCAGCAAGCTGATATTATATCTGATAACGAGTTTTTTTCTAGTCATGCAAGAGTGATTCCCCTTGGTTCAGTAGCCAAAGACATCAAAGTCACGCCCGCTGATTCTTATGATCTTTTTTCTATTGAGTTAATCCTTCAAAATGTAACTAACAGGGTTGACACCACCCATGTGATTCAAGCATGGGATGAGGATCGTATCGACTTTACAACCATATATCCCCTGCCTTAAATTTTTTCCATAGTTTTCAAGCAAATCTAAAATTTTTCCTGATTTTAAAAAAACATCTAAAGGTTTTAAATATTCTGCCGATAATATTTAAAAGCCTGCCTGTGCTTTGAAGATAATAAAAAAAATATTATTTTCCAAACACAGTGCAAGTTTTTTGTACCTTGTTCTTTGAAAATCCGCCGGGAAAATTTGAGCATTATTCAAACTCAACAGGCCAAGATCTGTAATTGCCAAACCATGGGTGACCATGGGACGGAAAGCCACGGGTCCGCTGTGATTTGCGGACAGCCGGGCCGTCCCTTTTGCCAAACCAGGGGTAACTCTGGGACGGAAAGCTACGGGTCCGATAATTTTATTATTGGATGGCCGGGTCGCCTGCTGATTAATTCAACAGAAAAATCGCCAAACCACAGGTAACTGTGATGCGGAAAGCCTGGAATCCGTAAGAAATAATACGGATACCCGGGCTGTTTGCCGAATATTAGCGGAAGGGAGTTTGTTTATGAAAAAACACTTGAGTTTTATTATCCCGGTCATCTTGTTTATTGGAGTGTTTATATTTGCCCAGCCTGCCAAAGCCGGCATGACCATGCTGACGGATAATCAGATCAGTGAAGTTGCTGGTCAGGGAGGCATTGCAATCAGCGCAGACCAGTTTGGTTTTGATGTCTCTATTGACACAGTATCCTATGGCGATCATGACGGCCTGGGGCAAAACACCCAGGCTGGTTATCTAAGTCTGAATGGTGTATCAATGCTGGGCTCTGTTGAATGGGAAAGTCCCATGAGTGTTGAAATCGGCACTGTAAACAACAGTCCAGGCAATATCGGGATAACATCCATTCACCTGAGCATGAGTGACACAAGAGTACATATTGATCATTT
This sequence comes from Desulfobacterales bacterium, assembly GCA_030149585.1. Taxonomy (GTDB): domain Bacteria; phylum Desulfobacterota; class Desulfobacteria; order Desulfobacterales; family JASFBJ01; genus JASFBJ01. The sequence continues at coordinate 6,703 of JASFBJ010000184.1, forward strand.
TCTGATCGATTCCATCTGTCTTGGATCACAACCCGGCACAGGTAGCAGTCTGGACAGCTTTGGCCTGTATAACATGACCGCTCAGATGACCGGTACGATCGAAATCTATTCACATTAATTCAACAAACAGATTGCCTGTTCCCGGTGGATTCACTTTTTTATGTCAACAAATATCTCGTTCCCACGCTCTGGCGCGGGAACGAGATATTTGGGCAACCACAGATACTCCTTAATAGTCCTCCTCCGGTCATCTCCGGATTTCATCCCCTTTCGATGCCTTTCTCTACAAAGTCCCGGCACTTTTTTCGTGCCGCATATTGGCTTTTACCAAAGAGTTGCAACACCGAATCGGTATCTTGCCAGGGATTTTTGCGTTTTCCCATAATAATGCTGTGACCGGTGTGGGCATACCTGTCAAGCGACTTTAAAATTGGTTGTAATACTAACACGTTATTGAAATAATTTTGCTACAATGTTCATTGGCATGAACATTCGTGTTTTACCG
>JASFBJ010000185.1 GCA_030149585.1 Desulfobacterales bacterium
AACCTGACCTAAATCTGTGCGCCTACTTGTGGAAGTTATTTCGTCCTCGTTCCCAACCTAAAATCAGGCTGCAAAATGCCTAAAGGAGGAATTTAATGGAATTTAATAATATTATATTTAAGGTTGAAAATGAAATTGCATTAATTAGGTTTAATCGGCCTAAAGCCTTGAATGCTTTAAACCAGGACCTGTTAACTGAATTTTCCCAGGCTTTGGATGAAATTGCCGAGAATGAAGAGATTCGGGTTTTGGTTTTAACCGGAACCGGTGATAAAGCCTTTGTGGCCGGCGCTGATATTACTGAACTGGCAAAGTTTAATCCTTTGGAAGCCAAACTTTTTTCCAGAAAAGGCCAGACCACAATAAATAAACTGCAAGAACTTGCCATTCCAGTGATAGCGGCCGTAAATGGTTTTGCCCTTGGAGGGGGAAGTGAAATTGCCCTGGCCTGTGATTTTATTTATGCTTCTGAAAATGCGAATTTTGGTTTGCCCGAAATCACCTTAGGCCTTATTCCCGGATTTGGCGGAACCCAGAGATTGCCACGTCTTGTTGGGTCTAATCTTGCTAAAGAGTTGGTTTTTACAGGGAAAATGCTTTCAGCTGCTGAAGCTAAGGATGTGGGCCTGGTGAATAAAATTTGTACAACAAATGATTTGCTTAAGGATGTGATGAAAACAGCTCGAGTTATAGCCTTAAAAGGAAAGGTGTCTTTGCGGGCGGCAAAAGAGGTTATTAATAATGGTCTTAATGTTGACCTGCAAACGGGCTGCAATATTGAGATTGACGCCTTTGCAGTTTGCATGGCAAGTGAAGATGCCAAAGAGGGAACTTCTGCATTCCTGGAAAAAAGAAAGGCTGATTTTAAAGGTAGTCTTAAGGGCTAAAAAGCCGTGCGAATCAAGGAAAAAAAGATGCCGAAAAAGCAGCTTAATGGACAATTAATCTGGGGGATTGCCTTATTAATCGCTGGACTGGGTGTGTTTTACCGCATTCCCCAGGTTATGCCCGATCTTGTCAAAATCGAGCAATTTGAATCTGTTATCTGGTTTATCAAGTTTTGTTTTTATTTTATGGGGATTATTTTATGTGGCGGTGGGATCAAAAAAATTTATAAACATTTCAGCGTTAAAGATGATAGTTAAGGCAATTATTGGCATCTTTCAAATTTAGTTTACACTTTTTAGATGTTGCTTCTTGTCTGGTTCCCATGCTCCAGCGTGGGAACCCTATGTGGTATGCATTCCCACGCTGGAGCGTGGGAACGAGAAAGCGAGAACCGTCTAAAGTGTAAACTATCTTTGGACATTAATGAAGGATGCCCAATTATTTGTGATAAATAAAATGTGCATAAAAATTGCATAGAGGTGGTGTAAACTAATATATAAGATTATTTTAACCTGATCAGTTCAAATCTGAAAATCAGTTAACCAAGCAATAATAAAAATAATTCGAGCAGGTTTAAAAATGGCAGGTTCTCCTGTAATGTCTGATGGCATAAAAGCCAACATCCAGAAAATAAAATCAAAATTGCATTCCACTTTTAGTGTGGACGATATTTTGGAAAACGTTGAAGAAGATATTAATACTCTTTTTAATACCGAGAGAATGACCATTTTTACTGTTGATGGTATTAAAAGAGAACTGGTGTCGCGTCATAAATCCGGAAATGAGATTAAGGAAATCCGGGTTTCTGTAAATAACAACAGTATTGCCGGATATTGTGCCTATAGCCAGAAACTGGTAAATTTAAAAAATGCTTATGATAAAAATGAACTAAATTCAATTGATAAAAATTTAAAATTTGATACAAGCTGGGATAAGATAACCGGTTTTACAACTAAACAGACATTGGCCTATCCGATTATTTATCTGAAATATCTGATGGGAACAGTGCAACTGCTCAACCGTAAAAATAATCAACCGTTTTCAAGAATTGATGAACAGATTATTGTTGAGATTGCCAAAGAGCTCGGCATTGCTTTTTATAATCAGAAAAAGCTTGCCCGGGGTGGTCGGAGTGAGAATAATAAATTCAGCTATCTTTTAGAAAAACATCTGATTACTCAAAAAGAGCTTAATAAGGCATTACAGGACGCAAAGAAGCGCAAAGAAGATATTGAGAATATTTTAATTCGTGATCTCAGGATTCCTAAAAAAGAGGTAGGGAAAGCTCTGGAAAAATATTTTAAGGTTCAATATATTGAATATAACCCAGATTTTCCTATTCCCGGCGAACTGCTTTCAGGTCTTAAAGTTCCATTTATGCGTAATAACATCTGGGTTCCACTACGCAAACAAGATGGGAAAATTCTGATCGCGGTTAATAATCCTAATGATTTAAAAAAAATTGATGAAATAAAGGCCCTGTTTCCAGGTAAAAATTTATTATTCAGTGTTGTTTTTAAAAATGATATTCTTGATTTTATAAAATTATTTACGCAAGATGAAAAAGAGCTGGCTGAAATCGATGATATCCTTTCTCAGCTCCAGGTAGAAGCCGAAGAGATTGAGGAGGCTGAATCAGGTTTTGACGAAGCAGATAGTGCGGTTGTCCAACTGGTTAATAAAATTATTCTGGACGCATATGCCAGAGGGGCATCTGATATTCACATAGAACCCTATCCAGGCAAACAAAATACCCAGGTCCGAATCAGGGTGGATGGAAGCTGCATGATCTATCAGACCATTCCCTATAATTATCGCAATGCCGTTGTTTCGCGAATCAAGATTATGTCGGACCTTGATATTGCTGAGCGCCGGAAACCCCAGGATGGCAAAATTAAATTTAAAAAATATGGCGGGAAAGATATTGAGCTTCGGGTGGCAACTGTTCCCACTCAAGGCGGCATGGAAGATATAGTGATGCGGATTCTGGCGGCTGGTGAGCCAATTCCTTTGAATAAAATGGGATTTTCAAAAGCAAATTATGAAAATTTTATCAGTGTTATTACCAAACCATATGGTATTATATTTGTCTGCGGGCCAACAGGCTCTGGAAAAACAACGACTTTGCACTCTGCCTTAGGTTATATTAATAAAACTGAAACAAAGATCTGGACGGCTGAAGATCCTGTTGAAATCACACAAAAGGGGCTACGGCAGGTTCAGGTTAAACCGCGCATTGGGTTTGATTTTGCCGCTGCCATGCGAGCATTTTTAAGAGCTGATCCAGATGTAATCATGGTTGGGGAAATGCGTGATAAGGAAACCACTTCGATTGGAATTGAAGCTTCTCTAACCGGACATCTGGTTTTTTCAACGCTTCATACCAATAGTGCGCCGGAAAGCATTACCCGTCTTTTGGATATGGGGATGGACCCTTTTAATTTTGCTGATGCAATCTTGTGTATTTTGGCTCAGCGTCTGGTCCGTACCCTTTGCAAGGATTGTAAAAAAGAGTATAATCCTTCAAGGGAAGAGTATGATGAACTGGTCAGAGAATATGGCAAGGAAGATTTTGAAAAGATTATTAAACTCCCCTATTCAGATAAACTGACCCTTTATAAACCCAATGGGTGTGATATCTGCGGTAATACCGGATATCGCGGTCGTATGGGCCTGCATGAATTGCTGATGGGTACTGATGAAATTAAGATTCTGATTCAAAAATCATCTCCTATGAAAGTGCTGCGCGATAAAGCTATTGCAGATGGCATGACCACCTTAAAACAGGATGGGATTGATAAAATATTTCAGGGAAAATGTGATCTTTTACAGGTTCGCAAGGTATGTATCAAATAGCCTGACTCTGCCTGCTTTTTAGTCTGGTCAGGGTCACGGAAAGAAATAAATCCACAAAATTGCGCCGGATGTTGGTTTGTCTACAAGGCACATCCACCAGTGTATACCGGGATAGGTGCTGGTGGATCTAACTTACATTCCACACCTTTTTTACCGTTCACTTTTACTGCAAAGAGATCAAAAAAAATTATAACAGTCCAATATCTTTTGGTCAAGTATTTATTTTAGCCGAAACTAATGTAAAATAAAATAGACAGAAGGCCTTAACTTTAGCTCACTTTACCTTAATTACTTTAAACACTTCTCAACACTCTCCTTTTTTTTGTGCTTTTCAGTCGTGGCACAATCGTTGCAGCTAATGCCTCAAAAAGAATCAATTATTAGAACCTAACTATATAGCTCTTTTTTATTCAGTACGCTGTCTGTCCTTTATTTGCCGTTGTTTATTAAGCGGTTTAATCAGAGGACAAATGAAAGCAGGTGGACAATTTACGTCAATCTGTTGACAAAAAACAGCGTGATATCAATTAGCTGATGGTTTTTGAAAAGAGAATTTTTCAGAATATAATCAATAATAAAAAGCGGAAAAAATGCAGAATTAAAAAAACATTTAAGTTTTTTAAACAAATGGACAATATAGCTAATATGAATACCAATCGGAACATCAAAAAAGATGCGGGAAAATATTTATGAACGATCCGTATAAAATTTTAATAGTTGATGACTCTAAATTAATTCGCAGAGCGGTTTCAAATATATTTAAAAATCAGGAAAAATTTCAAGTAGTTGGAGAGGCAGGCAATGGTAAAGAGGCTCTGGAACTTATGCCCGAACTGAATCCAGATGTTGTGACTCTGGATATAAATATGCCTGTCATGGACGGGCTTACTACATTGAAACACATTATGATTAAGAGCCCAAGGCCAACGGTTATGCTAAGTTCGCTGACGCAGGAAGGATCGTCAGTTACATTTGATGCGCTGAAATACGGTGCTATTGATTTTATTCCCAAGCCATCCAAAACAAATGGAAACAGCATCGGGGAACAGGAACAGAACATAATTAAAAAAGTAAAGCTTGCAGCCGAAGTTGAAATTGAATCTGTCCAGTATATAAGATCGGTTCCTAAGGAGAAATCAAATAAGAGGCCTGGTGGAAATGAGTGTAAAAATATTTTTGTAATAGGCGCATCCGAGGGTGGATATGGTGCACTTTTGAAAATTATTCCGCAAATTATTCCTGATTTTCCCGCTGCATTCCTGGTTGTTATTTACGCAGATTCCAAGCATGTGGATGCTTTTGCAGACTATCTTGACAGCCATAGTTTAATAAAAGTCAGACGGGCAAAAAATGGAGAAGAGATCAAAGGAAGTGTTTGTTATCTTTGTTCAGGTGAGGAATACGCAACGGTTCATTCGTTGGGTGATAAGTATAATTTGCAGGTAAACCCTTCGCCCTTTGCAGGGCGGAGGGGCTCGATTAACATGCTTATGTTTTCCGTTGCCGAGGTAATGGGGATGCGTGCTGCAGGCGTAATACTTTCAGGAACAGGTGATGACGGCGCCGAAGGGCTGGCGGAGATTATCAGAGCAGGCGGAACCGCGGTCGTCCAGGATCCTAAAAGCTGTCTGTATAAGAAAATGGCGAGATCCGCCCTGGAGGTAAACAAGCACGCCCTTGTTGTCCCCGACACCAGGATAGCATCAACTATTTCCGAGTTAAATATAGAATCAGCGGTCGATAGTTTTTGAACTCATTTAAACTTGGCCTATGCAAAAAAAGGAGAAGGGAAATGGAAAAACCGTATAATAAATTGAAAAGGGTATCGTTAATCGTCTGTTTGTCATTAATTATTGGCATTACATTTTTTTCCAATGCAGTTGCCGAATATAAATTAGGTGTTTTGGCCAAGCGCGGAACAGAAAAGGCCATGAAAAAATGGGGCCCAACCGGCACATATCTGCAACAAAAACTGGGAATGAAAATCACCATTATTCCCTTGAAATTCGTGGAGATCGAACCCTCGGTGAAGGCCGGTGAGATTGACTTTCTTATTGCCAACTCTTCTTTCTACGCTGAGATGCACGAAAAATACAACGCCCGGGCTTTGTTGACCATGATGAATAAAAAAAAGGGAAGGACCTTGTATGAGTTCGGAGGTGTTGTTTTTGTGAGAAAAGACAGCCCTATCCGCAGCCTTTCTCAAATCAAAGGAAAGCGGTTTATGTGTGTTAAGTTTTCCTCCTTTGGCGGGGCGCATATGGCCTGGCGTCTATTGCTGCAGAACGGAATTGATCCCAGGACCGACACTCGGAAATTCATGGAAGGAAAGACTCACGACAACGTTGTAATGGCGGTTAAAAATGGGAAGGCAGACGTCGGTACAGTGAGATCGGATACATTGGAGAGAATGCAGGCAGAGGGTAAGATCCGGTTGAGCGATTTTCGCATTTTAAACCAGGTCAAAGACAGCTTTCCTTTTGTCCACAGCACAGAACTGTATCCGGAATGGCCCATAGCATCGCTTCCACATACGGATCCAATAAATACCAAAAAGGTGGCAAAGGCGTTGATGCTCATGTCGACAGAATCCGGGGCTGCCATGGCCTCAAAGATAACAGGATGGACGTATGCTGCTGATTATAGCAAAGTGGCTGACTGTTTGAGAGAAATTGGATACGGCGCATTTGCAAAAAAGTGATAGAGATTATGTATTTAAAATGTTATAAATAAAATAGAATGGAGGACTTTTATCATGTTAAAAAAACTGAAATTAAAACTCAAATTAAGGGCAAGGATGCTGGTTTACATCTGTTCAGTTGTTCTTATCGCGTTTGCCGTCACAATTACTTTTGTTGTTGTAAAAGCCAGTAATCTTGCAGAGAGGGAAGCATTGGACAAGGCAAAAGAAATGGCTTACAGGCACGGCAACCAAATTCAGGCCAGGGTAGATGTTGCACTGGATGCGGCCAGAACATTGGCGCATTCGTTGGAAGGCATGAGAAAACGGGGTGTTCCTCCAAGAGACATGATCAACGGTATTTTGAAAAACGTTCTCGAGCAAAACCCGTCTTTTATCGGAGTGTGGACATGCTGGGAACCGAACGCCCTAGACGGCAGGGATAAGGATTTTATAAACGCCGTGGGGCACGACAGCACAGGTCGATATCTTTCGTACTGGAACAGGATAGAGGGTAAAGTAGATATTGAAGCTTTGCAGAACTATACCGAGGAAGGGAAAGGAGACTATTATTTAATCCCGAAGAAAACAGGGAAAGAGACGATTCTTGAACCGTATAAATTAAAGGTTCAAGGCAAGGATATTTTAATGACAACCCTGGCTGTTCCCATAAAATATGCAGGAAAAGTTGTGGCCGTGGCCGGAGTGGACATGTCTCTGGCGGGCTTTATAGAACTAACTGACGGGATCAAACCCTTTGGCACAGGATAT
>JASFBJ010000186.1 GCA_030149585.1 Desulfobacterales bacterium
AGCATTATACCAGAGAAATGCTTGCTGCCCTTAAACCGGATGAACTTTACAGGCTCTATCAGATTTTAGATGATCTTGCCCACATGAATGCCGGTATCCATCTTTCCAGCCTAATTTTTAAAGAACCTGATATCAATAAAACGCTTCCGATAATCCGTTCTTATTACAGCTCCTTTTTCGATATTCACGAGGCCTACCTTGCACAAGAACTGCTCAAATCCAACAACCCGTGGGAAACACTTAAAGCATTTCCGCTCTATCCCCGTTATGAAATGCTGATAAGAAACCAGATAAAGGCCAGACATATTACAAATAACAGCAGACTGGTCTTTATTGGATGCGGCGCTGTTCCCATGAGCCTGATTCTGTTGAGCAGTTTATACGGCGTACGCTCAATCGGCCTGGACGCTTCTAATGAAACAGCAAAGTTGTCAAAAAAGGTGATTCAATCTCTTGGCCTGGAAAAAGAGGTTGAAATTATACACAGCGATGATTTGGATCTTGAAAAATTTGATTGGGATATAGCTCTTGTCGCGGCCCTGGCGGAACCTAAGGCGCGTATTTTTAAAAGCCTGGGCAGGGTCCTGAAAAAGAGGAAAGATGCTTTTGTTATTTTTCGAACTTATTCAGGCATGCGTGCTGTTCTATATGAACCTGTACAACCAGCGGATATCAAAGGCTTTAAAATAGTCAAAGAGATTCTTCCCACCGGACTGGTAAATAATACCACTGTTTTTGCGGAGTTGGAGGGATGAAAAAAAGCCGTCTATATTACGCTAAAGATGAATTTTTAAATATTTATTCTTTGATTTGCAATCTTACTCATGAAGAAATACTTCATAAACCTGATGATGATTTCCGCCTGCATTTTGAAAGACTGAATCGCCTGGCGGCGATAGATGTTGATGATCAAGATGTTGAAGAAATGCTTTGCGATAAAAAACTTCAGCCTGTAATAAAACATATCTCCTGTCTGAAAAAAACCTACGGGCTGAAAATGGAAATTGAATTCGCCCGGTTGATTATTGATGCTCCAGATCCCTGGAGATTGCTTAAGCGTTTTAAATTTTATCCCAATTATCTTGAGCTGGCGCGCATGGAATATAAAGGAGGGGAGCTAAAGCCAAACAACAGGGTCGTCTTTATCGGAAGCGGGCCTTTGCCGATGAGTCTTATATCTCTCTACAAACAATACCGTATTAAAGGCATCGGCATTGAACAGGTCCCGGAATATGCAAACATTTCTCAAAAACTTATCAAAGCCCTTGAACTCGCAGACTTTATACGTATTATTTCAGGAAACCATTTATCTTTAACTGCCCATGAAAAGGTTCAGATGGTCATGGTCGGCGCTGATGCCTGCCCAAAAAATGAAATTTTTACCTATCTTGCAAAAACCCTTGATAATGGAACAAAGCTTTCATACCGGATCTATGAAAAAGGCTTAAGACGCCTTTTGGATGACAAACAAATTTTGAATATTCCCCATGAATTTAAGGAATATGCACGCATACGCCCGAAACCACCGGTTAATAATACTTCTATCTTGCTGGTCAAAGATATCAGCAGGCAAGATAGGGGAGATTAAGTGACGGGAAAATTATTAGATATCACTAAATCCATTCCAACCCCTTTTCTCCTTGTAGAAGAACAAATTATAAAAAGAAACATAAACCGCATTTATAATTATGCGAGGCAGCATGGATTTGCACTAAGACCCCACATTAAAACCCACAAATCCCTTTATCTTGCCCGCCTGCAGATTGATTCAGGAGCTGTCGGCATTGCAGTCGCAAAGGTCGGGGAAGCTGAAAAAATGGCGGAACTTGGGGGGCTGGATATTACCATAGCCTATCCGGCCATAGGAAACGAACGTGCGCTGCGATTGGCCGGGCTTTCTTGTAAACATAAAATAAGAGTTGCTGTCGATTCCGAATATGGAATAAACGAGCTTGCAAATGCAGCAGCAAGGCATAAGACTGTCATCGGCATTAATATTATATTCGATGCCGGACTTCACAGATGCGGATTTTCCGATCCAAACCAAATTATAAGGCTTGCTCAACATGTAGAAAAACAAGCTGGACTTCGCTATGACGGCATCCAGATGTACCTCGGACATTTATACGGAGATGCTGCAAGGGATCCGCAAAGTTTTAAACAGATTAATCAATTATGGGAACCAGTCTATAAAGCTCTATGCCAAGCCGGACTTTGTCCGCAAACGATTTCATCAGGTTCCACACCTTCTCTGGAAAAAACGCATCTTATCAGGCACGTTAATGAAATAACAGTAGGAACAGCTTTTTTAAACGACTATTTTGTTGTAAAGTTTGGACACTGCGACCTGGAAAATTGCGCCGCCAGAGTAGTAACAACCGTTATTTCGGACGTGACTCCAGGTCAGGTTATCATTGACGCCGGTTCAAAAGGGCTTTCCGCAAAACAGTTGCTGCGCCGGGAGAACCTTGAAATGGGATATATTCCGGATTATCCCGAGGCCCGGATTTTTCGCCTTCATGAAGAACACGGCTGGCTTGATATAAGTCATTGCAAAAATCCTCCCAGGATCGGGCAGCGGCTGAGTATTATCCCTGTAAATATAAGTCTTTGCTTTAATCTGTATGACCATTTTTATCTGCTGACCAGCGATGATACTCTGCAAAAAGAGCGCATCCAGGCCAGAGGCTCATATGTTTAACCGAAGATGGGGACGTTATGTTTTTATACCTTACTACCAATGAGCTTGAATTTGTATTTCCTGGCCAATCTTTTGGGCATTAATGAAGGATGCCAAAATCAATTTATATTTTTTTATCAAAATCTCTATTGTTGCTTTAGATAAAGCAAGTTAGAGCAGCTGATGTTACCCTGCACTTTGTTATTTCCGCGAAGGCTGGAATTCAGAGAGTAGCTGTGTGAAAATAAGCAGATCCCCTTCTGAATTTTATTCCGCACTTGATGTGGATGGGAATAACACTGGAGTAAATTCAAAACAAACGGAGAAAAATCACCATGAGTTTAACTGAAATTTTACTTGCCGCCGTTGTTGCCATTACTGGTGCTATTTTGGCATGTGTGGCTGCCTTCTTGATTTACAAAAAGTCTCTCATTTCCAGGCTGTTTTGCATTTCAAATGCCGGGCATAATCATATTTTGCGTTGCTATGTACGTTTGGGGAAGGTTTGGCGTATATAATGTTCTGGCTTTCGTTATTGTGCTTCCGGTGGGGGTGGCGGCTGTTTTCTGGTTAGAGTGAAGGCTGAAGATGAATTTTTATCGAGTTTACCTTTATTATAGGATAATATATAGAAGGCATAGGCTATTTTTTTAACCATTAGCCATTAATTGAAGGAGATATGTGATGACAAAAATTGCTTTTAGTTTGATGATGACCGTTTTGCTTGCAGCTGGTAATGTTTTTGCTGAGGATACGCTTGTAGTTTAGGGTCACGGAAAGAAATAAATCTACAAAATTGCGCCGGATGTTGTCGCGCCGAGCTTTTCTCGGCGCGACAACTACCCTGACACATAGGGCCACATACTTTTTGAGAAGTTTCACACTTTGCACCTCTTGTTTTGAAACATTAGAAAACCGTTTTAAAATATAATTGCCCCAAAAAATAAAAAAAGTTGACAAAAGTTTTTTTTAATGTTAGGTATTGCTAAAATTATTAGAAACACAATAAGATAAAGGGATGTCTTACGGTTTCTGTTCGTAATGACACGGAAAAAGTGAAGGCGTAACTTTGGCTGAAAAGTCAGGTTGCGCCTTTTTTTTTGTATACTTTGTATACAATGGATAAAAAAAAAGCAAATCAAGATTCCTTTGGCTCCTTGACGAGTCCGGTTCTTTGGCGAGTAATAAGGAAAACAGATAATGAAAAATAATATTGGAATGAGCAAGGCCATTACAATTAAACAGGTTGCTGAATATTTCAATGTATCATCAAGGACTATCAGAAACTGGATGAAAAACGATGAGAATTTTCCTGGTGGATTTAAGAGATACGGAACTTTGAGATTTAGGGAATCGGAAATTAAAAAATACTGGTCGAAAAATCAAAAAAGGAAATATGGAAAAAATGAGAAGACTTAATTTAACGGCAATTTGTTTTGTTTTGTTTTTCTTTTGTATCATCGAAACAGGAGAAGCTGAGGATGACACTGATTTGTCGGTAATTGAAATAGAAAAAACAGTAGTTACAGAAACCGCGTTCGATAGTACATTATTTGAGCTTCCCGCCAGTGTAACGATTATAACAAAAGAAGATATCGAGGCAAGCAGCGCCAAAACCGTTGATCAACTGCTTCAAAATACTGTGGGGGTGAATGTATGGAAACCACAGGGTGTCTTTGGACCAGCAAGTCAGGTGCGCTTAAGGGGTTTTTCCAATTCACGGGCAACAGTGTTTTTGCTCGATGGAATGCCCCTTAATCGAATTGCCTGTGGAGGAGTTACGCATAATGAGATACCTGTAGATTTTATTGAACGAGTTGAAATTGTCAGAGGCATCAATGCCTCCATGTATGGCACAAACGCTATGGGAGGCGTCGTCAACATCATTACAAAAAAAATGGGGAAAAAAGGTATTTCAGCCTCTGTTCATGGTTCATATGGAACATATAATACATGGACCACCAGCGAAGTTGTCGGTGCCCAATTGCATGATAAGGTAAATCTGCAAATAAGCCATAACCATTTTGAAAGCGACGGGTATTTTGCCTGGGCTGACTCATGGATAGACGACAGGCTTACCGCAATGACACAAAACCTTGCCTCATGGGAACCTGTAAAGGGCAATTATCTTCAGTCACTTGAGAAGCAAAACAGAAAAATGGACGAAGTATTTGCCGGGATAAAATATGATTTAACGCCCTCATCCAGGCTTAATATCGGAAGTTCTTATTGGAAAAATGATAATGATATCGGCTATAAATATGGATATATTGACCAGGAGAGGAAAAGAATAAATATTAATTTTAAAAGAAAAGGGGCGCTGGGAATTGCCACAAACCTTTTTTATCTGACAGAAGAGATAGAATACAGCCAGCCCGTACTTCCATCACCGGATATGAATGCCGAAAAAGGTGAGCAAACCTGGCTGGTACAGGGAAACAAAAATGATATTCCGCTAAATGATTACGGCGGCATGCTCAGTGTCAATTTCGGCCTTGGCCGACGCCACAGCTTAACTCTTGGAACAGAGCACCGGGCTGGTGATGTTGAAAATGAAATGTATAATGGATTGACTTCTGAACGTATAAATCTTTTTCAGGGAAAACAGTATCGCGCGGGATATTTTGTTCAGGATAAAATTACTCTGGGAGAACTGTCCACCGTCTTGAGCTTGAGATATGACCATGTCAAGACATACGACTTTTTCTACGAAGATAGATTTACCTATACGCCATATGAGTATGATACGCTCACGGACGATCAATTTAATCCAAAAATAGGACTGCTTTATAAGCTGAAAAATTCCACAATTCTAAGAGCGTCCTGCGGCCGGTCATCCACATTTCCTCCCCTTATGTATTATGTCGGCAATTATGAATGCCCGCCGGGAAGGACAATTATCGGAAATCCCAGGCTCAAAACCGAGTACACGTACGGATACGAAGCTGGAATAGAACACTACTTTATGGAAAAAATATCAATAAAGCTAACAGGATTTTATAATGATATTTATAACTGGATGCAGGAAGTTGCAGCTAACGATCCAGTATATTCATCTGTTTCCGTAAGATGGGAAAATATTGAAAGAGCAATGAATTATGGCGTGGAAGCAGAGGTGGAGTATTATCCGGTTTCATCTTTAAAGCTGTATACCAACTATAATTATATTGAGACCGAAATCACGAAATTCGAAGATAAGCATAATAACTATAATAATAAGCGTCTTGAGGGGAACAGGTTTCCAGTTCAACCAACGCACAGATTAAATTTTGGTTTCAAATATTCAAATCCGAATATTGCCACGACAAATTTTACACTTCGCTACGTAAGTAAGCGTTACTGGGATATAGAAAACACCGTTGAACTGGATGATTATATCACCTGTGATATCAAAATAATAAAAAACCTGACCAAATTCATAACCGCCTCAGTAGAAATCAATGATATCTTTGATGAATCATGGCAGGACAATGAAATGCATATAACTCCTGGAAGAATGATCTTTGCAGGGATTAAGATAAAATATTAAACATTTAATTTTTAAAAGGAGGATAGTATGATGAGAAATATAATAAAAAAAAGTATTATACACCTTATTTCAACCCTGTTTTTAATAGTTGCCGCAAGCAGCGTTGCATCTGCTGCTGATACATATGTTTATGCCGATGAGATAATTACTATGAACCCGACGCCCATGGGCGGTCCCAGTCATGCCCCGAGTATGAATATGAACTGGCTTAACAGTCCGCCTGCCCCTCCTCCCGGCCATTCGGAGCCTATGTACCCGGGCGAGCCTTTTACCAATGCTGACCGGTTAACAGCTCAGCCTGATGGGTGGGCAGTAGGATGGGGTCCTGGCGCCGGTTCCACCCCATGGACAGGGACTGCGAATGTCATAGTTAAAACAGCAATGCCATTTACACATGATGGTATTACCGCTGCTCACGGAGAGCAGGTCGCACACGACATTGGAAGCCCTGATAATTATAACGTCTCAGAGACACGGGAAGATCTACTGGCAGACATGGGTTATGATCTTGTGATATATGGCCTGGGCTACGGTTTTGATGAGGGCTTCGAGTCTCATGGTCAAATAAGGGTCTGGGTTGCCAAAGAGCTTTCCGACAATATAGATGACTGGACTCTGGTATCGAGCTGGACTGGTGATCCAAACGGCACAGAAGGCGTTGACTACTTCGAGAACAGGGACGGAACTTATATGTATGGAGGTGCATTCAACAACGGCGGATATCCGGCATGCCCCCGGACATATATGGTAATTGATCTGGATAATCCTGATATTATAGATCCTGCAACAGGCCTGAATAAGAACATGGCTGCCTTGACAGGGACATATAACTACATCTGGTTTGAGGGCGGATTTGATGATAGCTCGGAAACCCACGGCAATGCCAACTTTCTTGACGCATTTGCAGCTCATTCTGCGCCGCTATCTATTCCGGCTTTTTCACCTGACCCAGGCACATATACTACGGCCCAGGATGTGA
>JASFBJ010000446.1 GCA_030149585.1 Desulfobacterales bacterium
AAACATTTTGGTTTCTGCATTAAAGTCCGATATGGGAGCTTCATATACTCTCATATCAAAATTACCATCTCCAAAATTTCAATTTTCTATTTCCGTCCCTCTATACATCGAATATCAGG
Source organism: Desulfobacterales bacterium (assembly GCA_030149585.1). Classification (GTDB taxonomy): domain Bacteria; phylum Desulfobacterota; class Desulfobacteria; order Desulfobacterales; family JASFBJ01; genus JASFBJ01. The sequence continues at coordinate 120 of JASFBJ010000446.1, forward strand.
ATGTTTTAACCCGTAAAGAACATTTAACAGGTACAAGTAAAGAGAAAGAAGTTTTAGCTTTTTTACGGTACCTGTGCAAAATAGCAAATCGTCAAAAAATATTTTATTTATGGCGTCCTTGGTTAAAAGATCCCAAAGACGATATGGTCTTAGAATTAGCTGTGGCAGCAAAAAGTAAATATATCATCACGTACAATTTAAAAGATTTTTCGAATATTCAAAAATTTGGAATTGAAGCAATTATTCCCAAGAAATTTCTCCAAATTATTGAGGAGGTATAAAAATGGGTAGCACATTAACGTTAAGACTTCCAAAGTCACTTCATGGCAGAATTAGGGAACAAGCTAAAGCGGATGAGATTTCTATTAATCAATTCTTAGTAACAGCGGCTGCAGAAAAATTATCAGCGTTATTAACTCAAGATTATTTAGAAACAGAAGCTGCAAAGGGAGAACGTGAAGATTTTCAGAAGGTGCTTAAAGCAGTGCCACACAAAGAACCCGAGCAATATGATAGTTTATAGATTTTATCCAAAAATTGTAAATATCGGCAAAGCCGAACACATATGAGTCCTCATCTTGTCAATAGGTAATAAAAATTTATTAGGGAAAAAAATATTTTTTCTTTTTTAAAGCGTTAACAATGCAAAGTTTCTGACTTAAATTCAAACCGACAGGTTCCGGGACAGGCAAGGTTCCGGGGTCGGGCCACAGTAACATATTGAAAAATTAATACTGCCTTTCCTTTTTCTGGATTTCATTATATCCACAAAACTCCCATTGTGTGGGATGCTCTATCACGCGGCACGAACCATATTCATATCGATGTAAGTGATAATACATTGCCTTAAATAGCGGTTATTTTTCACTGCCATAGCATGATAACGATCCTCCCAGAATGCACCTCCTTCCTGTTTTTATTATCTTTTACCTCAACTCCTAAATCTGTGCGTCTGTTTGTGGAAGTTGTTTCGTCTTTGTTCTTAATTCAACCTCAATATTTTTTATCGGAAATTATTTTCCCTGAAAAACAGGTTTACGATTTTCACTAAAGGCGTTGATCCCTTCTTTACAGTCCTGATCTGCTGAAGTCAGTATCTGGGCTTTTAGTTCATTTTTCAAGTGTTCTTCCATGGTGTTTGAATAAGTTTGATTCAATAAATCTTTGGTTCGTGCAATGGCCAAAGTCGGTTTATCTGCAAGTTCAGCAGCCAGATCCAAAGCCGTGGGCATCAAATCTTGTGGTTTAACTACCTGGTTGATTAGTCCTATCTCATACGCTTTTTTAGCTGAAATTCGTTTGCCGGTAAAAAGAAGCTCAGTAGCTTTAACAAAGGATATATGGCGCGGCAGAAAATAAGTGCCTCCCATGCCGGGGATAAAGCCAAGATTGATAAATGACTCACAAAAAGTTGCCTTTTCAGAGGCGATAATCATATCACAAGCCAAAGACAGATTCATACCAGCTCCTACTGCCCAGCCGTTTACTGCCGCTATTACCGGTTTGGGCAGTTTCCTGATTTTTTGGGCAATGGCATAAACAGGATAAATCAGATTTTTGATAAATGACTCGAGATTATCATTATCTACTGCCGCTTTCATTTCATCTAAATCTCCTCCACTGCTGAAGCTATCTCCGGATCCAGTGATCAAAACAGCTCGAATTTGATCATTTGCCGCAATGATATCAAAACATTTATCTAATTCTACAGCTCTTGCCACAGTTAAGGCATTGGATTTTTTGGGCTGATTAAAAGTAATCAGACCAACTTTTTCATTGATTTCAAAGGTAAATTTTTCAAACGCGGTCATCAGCATCGCTCCTTAATATTATCAAGTTTAATCAATTATCCAGTAATTTTCAAATTGAGAAATGTCTCATTCCCAAGCAGAATGTGCATTTTTTTTAATATCAACTCATGATGAAAAAAACAATAAAAGAGAAAAATTAAATCAACGGCCGGGTCTAACATATAGTAATTGTATTTATACACTTTCAAACTTCGATTCCTGCTATTTTGATTTTATTGGATAAGGGTTTCTTTAAAAAAATATTGACATAAAGATTTTTGGGCAGTATTTAAAATAAATAATTTTACTTAAAGTTTCTTTTGTAACAGGGATGTTTTACGGTCTTTGGCCTTTGTCAGGCGCGAAGAAAGTGAA
>JASFBJ010000447.1 GCA_030149585.1 Desulfobacterales bacterium
CGCTATAGCCATTCCGTGCTCTTTTCTTAAAAGTACGTTTTTGGCCCTGAAAATGGTCATTTAAGGCCTTATTTGACGCTAAATTTTAACATTTTATGTATTATCTTAATATGTTGCTGTGGCCCGACCCCCAATTCCCTTCCCAATTCCCCCAATTACCCACTTTTGACGCGGTCTTGCTTTCTTGTTTCTCGTTCCCACGCTCCAGCGTGGGAATGCATACCACATAGGGTTCCCACGCTGCACGCTGGAGCATGGGAACCAGGCAAGAAGCAACATATAAAAAGTCAAGCATAAAGAGCCTGTCCCCTTTTCTTTTTGAGCTGAAATGGGGTAGTAAAAGGGGTATGTTGCTATCAGCTTCTTACGCCCCCTACCTTCCCAGCTTCCCCCGATAAATCGGAATTTACGCTTCCGCTCCAACCAGCCTTAGTAGATTAAGTACCTGCCTTTTTTTGTCTTTCAGTTTGACATTTTTAAAAAATGTGGGTATTCTATATTTGTAATACTGAAAAGGGGGCTTTTTTATGAATACTCAAAAAGTAGCAATTACAGTACCTAAAAATATTCTTATTATGATCGATACCATTAGTAAGGCTAAGGGATTATCCAGAAGCAAATATATTTCAATCGTGCTTAAAAAGAATATACTGGATGAAAAAGCTCAATATCTAAAAGATGCATATGACAAAGTATTTTCTGATGATTCAATTCAGGCTGAGCAATTGTCCACAGCTCAATGGTTCGAAGAAGCTGGAAAAAAAGGCGGGCAAGAATGGTAATTCGTAAAGGCAGCACCTACTGGGTTGATTTTTCGCCCGGCAAAGGATCTGAACCTAAAGGTCGGCGCCCAGGACTGGTTATTCAAAACAATGCATTGAATGAAAGCAGGATTAATACCGTTATTATGCTTGCCATAACATCAAACTTAAAGTTCAGTGAATTGCCAGGCAATATCACTCTCCGTAAGGGAGAGGCAAATATGCCTAAATCATGCGTCATCAATGTTACGCAAATAAAGTCGGTGGATAAAAATAGCATAAAAGAAAATATTGGAACTCTCTCTAATAATAAAATGCAGGAAGTAGAGGAAGGATTAAAGCTCGTTATGGATATCGGGAACTAAGGAGGTTTCAGTAGGAGGTTTCAGGGACGTCCTTAAAGAATCCAATAACTTAATCCTCCAGTAGATAAGGAACGAGGACGAATTAACTTCCCCAACTATGCATCACAGCTTCAGGCCATCTTTGCCCGATCTAAAAGTACAAAAATCTTGAAATAGCTCGCTATTCCTGCAACTTTTGTACTTTTATATCGAATAAACCTGACTTAATTTTGCGCGTCTACTTGTGGATGTTATTTCATCCTCGTTCCTTATCGATCAATTTGAGAATACCTGTTCATCAAGTCTCAACATTATTTACCAGCAACGTTCACTATTTTTACCAAAAACAGCTTTGAGCAAAAATAAGTAACGAAATCTTTTCGGATTAACCTGTATAATAATAATAAAAAACCGGATCGCTTTGTTAAAAAAAAGTTACCGTTCACAGGTTCAATAATGGTTCAGGCTAAATGATATGCCGCAAAAGCTGAATTAAAGCAGTTGGAATAAATCAAATAATATTTCAATGGACGTTCCCTGTTTCCCATTACAATTTTTTCACACCTGTTGCAAAATAATGCTCACTTGTGGGGTATATAGGGAGGCTGAAGGAATTGGTGTTTTTTACAACCTAAAATTGACCCCCAATTACAAAAATTACACAAAATTCTTGACATTGTAGTTATACCTCGTTAATATATTAGTATAACTTATCTGGGTAGGAGAAAATATATGCGTGAAATTATAAAAGAGCCATTTACGATGAAGGTCTTCCCAAAAGGTCAGGTTGTCATTCCCATTGCCTTAAGGAAAAAATATGGCATTGATATTGGAGATCAGATTGATGTAATTCCGGAATCAAATGGAATCCTTTTAAAACCTACCGCCAAAAGGATGATTGACAAATCTCTAACTGATCGACTTTTTGGTGTTTTCAACAGATATGCAACTGGAAAACCAGATCTTACCAAAGTAGATATTAAAAAAGCAGTCGAAAAAGGCTTCACTGAAGGTGGTATATAATAATCGCATTATTGGACACAAACGTTATCGTCCGCTTTTTGGTATCAGATCAATCTCTCAAATATAAAAACCTCTATTCGTTTTTTAAATCCCTGGAATATGGAAAAATGAAGGTTGAACTAAAGCTGATCGTTCTGTTTCAGGTTCTTTTTGT
>JASFBJ010000187.1 GCA_030149585.1 Desulfobacterales bacterium
AGGGTTCGCAATGAGCCGATTAACCAGCCCCTGATATATGTCCAGTTACGTGTATATGGTTTATGCTTTGCCAGAAACGCATTCAACTCTTTTGATACCCGCAATTCCGGATCCTTTAAAACCATATCCACCGAAGGGAGCATCAACCAGCCCATCATCCCGTCAATTTTCTTGCCGAATTTTTTGGTCAGCACCGGAAGTGTATACCAATGATTTACAAATAATTTTTTGCCGGGAATCCCCAATCTAATAGCTGCCGCTACCGTTGACACGGCATCTCCCCAAACCCAGATATAATCAGGATTAAGTCTTTTGATCCTGGCTACTTCAGCTGTAATCTCAGAAGATGTTGACTGATGTTCTACCACACCAAGCAGTTTTATGCCGGCTTTCTCAGGCAGCTTTTTCGCAATAGCATCTTCCGGCATCTCCACCATCCATTCATAGTTGCCATGACCGATAACCAGAGTCTTGCCTCCATTTTCAACCATTCTTTTAAAAGAAACATAAAATTGAGTCTGATAGCTGGGTCCAACCATGAAAACATAGGGGGCAATGATTCTTTCATCCATTCCACCGGTGATGGATGAAATTTTATCAATTTCATTAATCTCTTTGGTCAATGCCTTATTGGCCATGGTGCTGTATAAACTCATGCTATGCACTTTTGACGAAAAAGCCCGATAGGAAGCAAGCTCTTTTGGAGTTTCAGCGCCATCATATAATGTACTGTCAATTGGATGCCCTAAAATCCCCCCTTTAAATTCGTTAAGATAAGTGTAATAATCCATTTCCCCATAGCAAAAGCCGGCAACCGCTGCATGCGGGCCTGTCAAAGAACAGGTGATTGCAATGTTAATTTCTTCCTCACCAGCGCTTGCATTGCAGGTTGGGAAACAAATAATTGAAACTGCCGCCAATAAAACCACGGCTCCTGCCAACTTTTTAAAAAATACAGTACGTTTCATTTGAAAAACCTCCTTAATAGTAGTTAATATAGCAAAACGAAAAAATGGTTTGTAATACATTATTTTCTTAATGTTAATAATAAGGGAAAGGCCAAATTTTTGCTGAATTGCGGAAATTAATCCATATTTTATTTAAACCCTCAGGCTCTAATATTAGAAATAAAACAATAACCAGTCCATACATCATGGCATGCAGACCACTGAAAAGATATCCCCAGTTATACCAGCTTGGCAAAAGATCAATTACTATATTATTCATTATAAACATAATACCTTCCGGTAAAAATGTAATGAAAATCGCTCCAAGGACAGCTCCCCTGACACTGCCGATCCCGCCGCAAATAATCATGGCCAGATAGGCAATCGAAACATCCAGACCAAATACCGGTGGGCTGATTTCTTTCCAGGAATATGCCAATAAGCCGCCACAAACACCTGCAAAAAAAGAACTTAAGGCAAATGACATCAGTTTATAGCGAACCACATCAATTCCGATTAGAGCTGATGCAATATCCCGATCTCTGATGGCCTTAAAGGCCCGACCGGTTTTGCTGCGTCCTATATTAATCGCCGCAAAAACAGCTATAACGGCAACCACCATAGCCAAATAATAAAGCCGTGAATCATCATAAAGCTCGATTCCCAGGTTGGGGTTGCCTGGAATACCGGGAAATGCAGGACGGTTCACATGAAAGCCCCCTACCCCGCCTGTAACTGATTTCCAACGTACAAAAAGATAATCAGCTAAAAAAAACTGTGCGGCCAGAGTAGCCATTAAAAGGTAAAGACCCTTGATTCTGATGGATGGCAAACCAAAAAAAATACCTGCCAGCGCGGTTAATATCCCACCGGCAGGAATGCTGATCCAGATCGGCATTGCAAGGTTCTGAGTGAAATAGGCACAGGTATAGGCTCCGACGCCAATAAAGGCTCCATGGGCTACAGAGATCTGGCCGGTAAAGCCGGTTAAAATATTCAATCCAACAGCCCCAACAACGGCAATAAACATGGTTATCATAATATATAACATGTGACTGGAGAGAAACCAGGGGAGTATTAATAGAAAGATAATAAACAGTATACTGGATCGAATAATAACCGGGGTTGGAAAAAGTCCTTCATCAGACGCGTAATCAACTTTAAAAATCCCGCTTGGATAAAATGCCATTTCTATAACCTCTCAACTTCATGGGTACCAAATAGCCCATAAGGTTTGATCATCAGTACTAACAAAAGAATTAAAAACGGAAAGACGGTTTTAAAAGAAGCGCCGGTTAAATCACCCAAATAGCCAGCCACCAAAAGCTGCAGAACGCCAATAACCAGCCCTCCAATTAATGCTCCCGGGATACTGTCCAGGCCGCCGATGATGACTGCCGCAAATAAAGGGTATATAACAATCGATAGACTGGGGCTCATCATGGAGATACTGCCCAGAATAAATCCTCCGGCTAAAGCAATAAGAGAGGCCAATATCCATGAGATCGCAAAAATATGATTGACCCTGATACCCATTGACAACGCACCTGGCTGGTTGTTGGAAACGGCCCGCATAACAATGCCCAGATTGCTGAATTTAAAAAACAAAAACAGAGCAACTATCAAAATACTGGAGATGATAATAGCCCAGACATAGATTGATGGAATATAGACCGACCCAATTGAGACAGCGAACTCCGGTAAAACTTCCGGCATGGCCTGTTCATCTGTTCCATAGAGAGCAATGGCAAAACCTTCGATTATGCTGCCCAGTCCGATTGTCACCATTACCAATGATAATAAAGACTTGCCGATAAGGGGCTTTAATAGATACCTCTCAATTAAAATCGCAATAGTTATCGAGGCAATAGCCGCCAGGCTAAAGGCTAACAGAGGATGAAGTCCAAATTGTCCAAGGGTGGTAAAGCAAAAATAACCGCCCAACATGACAAGTCCCCCCTGAGCAAAATTAAGAACCCGGGTTGCCTTATAAATCACTACAAAACCCAAGGCCAGTAAAGCATAGACAAAACCCGTTGCTATTCCGGTAATCAATAAAAATAAAAAATAATCCATGAAAAATCCTTAATATTTGGAATACCCATAATTGACTATTAATTCAGGGTGATCACTTTAAAATTTGTTTTCTGATCACTGTATAAAGCATCAATTTGGGGTTTATATGCCTCATTAATAACAATCCTGCGTAATTTTCGGGTATGGGTAATCTCACCATCTTCCGGATCCAGCTCTTTTTCAAAAAGAGAAAATTTTACCACTTTTAGTTCATCCTGAATATTGTGCATGGCCTTTTCAACCTCTTTTCTTACCATTTCATAGATTTCCGGCCTTTGAGAAAGGTCTTTAAAGGTGGTGTAGGGGATATGGTTCTGTTCCGCCCATTTGCCGACATTATCCATATCAATTTGAATAAGGCTGGTCACAGAATCTTTTTTGTCACCAAAACAGGCTGCTTCCCTGATGTAGGGACTGAATTTCAACTTGGTTTCAATGGCCTGGGGCGAAAATACAGTACCGCTATTTAAGATCATTATATCTTTTTTACGATCCAGCATCACCAAATTTCCGGTTTTTGGGTCAACCTCGCCAAAATCACCTGTGTGCAGCCAGCCGTCGATCACGGTTTCATCAGTGGTTTTTTGATTTTTATAATACCCAATCATGATATTATCACCACCCAGCAAAATTTCACCGGTCTCATCCACTTTGGCCCGCATCCCTGGTAAAGCCGTGCCTACTGTATTTGGTCTTATATCATCAGGTGGCTGGGTTACAGCCACACCTGAAGCTTCAGTGCCACCATAGATCTGGCGTAATTTTACTCCCATTGCATGGAAAAAGATAAACTGATCTATTCCCAAAAAACCTCCGCCGGTATATGCATTGCGCATATTACTTAAACCCAGCAAATTTCGCAGATACCTGAAAAGGATCATCTCCCCCAAACCATAAAGCAGTTGAGACACAAGGGAGACTTTTTTACGGGCAAGCTTAAGTTCAACCACTTTGGTGCCAATCGGCATAAAAATTTTATAGATCCTCTTTTTAAAAAAGCCTGCATCTTCCATCCTGACCAGTATTTTAGAAATCATATCGTCCCAGCCTCTGGGACCGCTGAATATGGCCGAGGGTCCAATTTCTCTAAAATCTGCAAATGTAGTCTCACTGTTTTCAGCAAAACACATGCAAAAACCGGTTAAAGGTCCCCAGCACAGACTAAAAGCCCTCTCTCCAATCCAGGCAGGTGGATTTAAAGAAAGCATTTTATCTTTGGCAGTCATGGGATCTCTATCATTAATTGCACTTGCCATGGAAATAAGATTTTTATGACTGAGCATCACCAATTTCGGCAGAGCGCTGGTGCCGGAAGTAGTACTTAAAATAGCAATATTTTCAGATTTCAGAGTTGCCAGATTCCGCTCAAACAAACCCGGATTTTTCTGATTAACCTTCTTGCCCATTTTAAGTACTTCAGTAAAAGGTATGAGCATTGGATCATCGTAGCGTCTTACTTCATGAAATTCCATGACGATGATCCTGCAAAGCTTTGGAAGTCTGGATCTTATCGCAATAATTTTATCAGTTTGTTCCTGGTCTTCAGCAATAATAAAGGTTGCATCAGACCACGCTATCAGTTTCTGAAAATCTTCAACCCCCTCACTTTCCGGATACATCCCAAGAGGAACAGCGCCGGCGGACATGGCCCCCATTTCCGCATAGAGCCATTCCGGCCGATTGGTGCTGATAAAGACTACTTTATCATCTTTTTTAAGCCCCAGTTCAATCATCCCCAAGGATAAAAATTTTGAATTTTCCAGATAATTAGACCAGCTGATCTTTTCCCAAACACCAAACTCTTTTCTTAAAAAGGCTGTATCGTTTGGATGGGATTGTGCCCTTTGGGACAGAATGGCCGGCAGGGTATTTGACTCAGGCAACATTTTTTACTCCTTTACCGAATTGGATAAACTTTCAGCAGATACCCCATCCCCTAAATATGCCCGGATAACTTCCGGGTGCGACTGGATCTCCTTTGGTGTTCCGTCAACCAGTTTTTGACCGAAATTCAAAACGGTTATTCTATCTGAAATATCCATAACAATGCTCATATCATGTTCCACCAAAATTACCGTTACATCCCAAAAATCATGAACATCCAGCACATAGCGAACCATATCCTCCCTTTCTTCCCGGTTCATTCCACCGATAGGTTCATCAAGAAGCAATATTTCAGGTTTTAAAGCCAGGGCTCGTGCGAGATCCACTCTTTTTTGAACACCATACGGTAATGAGCCTACAGGTTCTTTGCGAACGCTTTCCAGCTCAAGCAAATCGATAATTTCCATTTCGATCTCCTTGCGGGCGGCAGTCTCTTCCTTTCTGGTTTTCCCCCAATAAAACAGATTGGAAAATATCCCCTTTGAATAATGGATATGACGTCCAAGTTTGATATTATCCAGAACTGAAGATGCCTTAAAGAGTTCACTATGCTGAAAAGTCCGGCCAACACCCCGAGTAGCAATAATATGTGATGGCAGCTTAAGCAGGTTCTCACCATCAAGCGAAATTTTACCTTCGTGAGGACGGTAAAAACCACTAATTGAGTTAAGCAGACTGGTCTTACCTGAACCATTTGGACCCACAATGGCATGCAGTTCACCCTCTGCAACATTAAAACTAACGTTTTTCAAGGCTTTTACACCACCAAAGGAAAGACTGATATTTTCAATATTAAGTTTATTCATTTTCCCCTAAGATTATTTTTGTTTTAATTGTTTTGTTATTTATTTAGGTTGTCGACAATTGTCAATAAAAAAGTATGAATTTTATTAATTTTTTTATCCTCATTCGTATTCCAACTAAATCATTTTTAATTTCTTGCTAATTATTACTTTAATATCAATAGGATACTACTGACACACATTATTTTTTAAATTGCAATAAAACTTCATAGAAAGGTTGACTTTCCAAAATAGCAATAAATATGGCCTTGACAATTGTCGACAAGTGTCATAATTTTATTTTCATTAAATTAATTTTGAGTATTACAAGGAAATTTGGATTTTTATGCAAACAAAGCCCAATCAAAATACCAATGATACTATCAGCGCCATAAATTTTAAGCCCTTATCTTTTAAAACTTCAACAAACAAAATGGGAATCAATAGACCACAGTCCATGGTAGAACAGATATATCATGCGCTTTCAGATGCGATTGTAAACGGCAAATTAAAACCCGGCACTCTAATAAAAGAACTGGAACTAAAAAAAATATTTGGAGTCAGCCGGGCTCCTATCAGAGAGGCCGTCAGATTACTGGAAGCCAAAGGGCTGCTGGTGGTTGATGCCTATAAAAAAAAGTACGTCAGACGTATCACCCGCGACTATCTTAATGATATTCTCCCTTTTGCAGCCTGCATTGAAGGTTTTGCCGCCCGTCTGGCCTTAAATAATATTTCAGCAGACCAGCTTGAAATGCTTGAAAAACTCAACAGCGAAATGGAACAACTCTATTATCTAAAAGATTATGTGGGCTGTGCCCACAAAAATTTTGATTTTCATAGAACCTTTATCCAGGCATCCCAAAATAATTCAATCCGGCAGGCCACCCGCGCGGTTACACAAGGAACCATATGGTTCTGGATTACCCAAACCTATTATCATAAAGGCTCATTAATTCCTCTTTCAATAAGTGAGCATAATGAGATCATTGAACTATTTCGGCTCCGCGATAGCGATGCTCTGGAATCTAAAGTCCGTGAACATATCCTGAATGTATTTAAGCGCACAATTGAGGTCTCAGCTTTTGATGATAACGGCGATTATATAATACCCTAAGAATGGTAATTTAAAATTTTTGTTTCAAAAACAAAGCAACCATAGGAAACGGAATTTTAACATAGGCGACAAAACAGAAAGGATCAATTTATCAATCAATAATATCCCTCAAGAGCTTCTCACCTCTATGCTTGAAAATCCATACGAGAGCTTGATTCTTGTTGATGCTGACGGCATTATCAAATTTATGAGCGGCTATAACGAAAGCGTGTATAATGTTAAAATCAAAGATGTAATAGGACGGCCAATTAAAAAATTAATCCCCAATACACGCCTGTCTCAAGTCCTGAAAGATAAGGACATCAAAATCAGTATGGACGGAAAAGGCCGGTGTATGG
>JASFBJ010000030.1 GCA_030149585.1 Desulfobacterales bacterium
ATTCAAGTTCATAAAGCTTAAAGATGCCGGAACAACTGCTGATAAGGCACAAAAACTCTCTGAAGATGAATTAATGCTGATTCCTGAAATTGCAAAGCAGCTAACAGATGGCGCAAAACAGGTGCAGGAGTATGGAAAAAAGCTTGAGCAAAAATATGGGAATCTAAGACTTCAGAAATTTGTAGTTGTGGCTCTGGGCTTTGAAAGAGTATGTTTTAAAAAGCTGGATTAAGATTACAAAAAAGCAATATTTAAACTCTATGGAGCAGATAAACCAATAATCCAATGGACGTCCCTGGCAACATAATGTCCCCAACTTTACATGGAAATCAAAAAATAAATTATGAATTATACTCCTTTTCTTTTAACAGCCATTAAGGCAGCTATTATTGCAGGGCATAAAATTCTTGAAATCTACAACACTGATTTCAAGGTGGAATATAAGGCTGACAAATCACCGCTGACCAAGGCTGACCAAGGTGCTCATAATATTATAAGCGACTATCTGCAAGTTTTTAATATACCGATATTAAGCGAAGAAGGCCGCGAAATCCCATATGATGAAAGAAAGAAATGGGATTTGTTCTGGATTGTGGATCCTCTGGACGGCACAAAAGAATTTGTTAAACGAAACGGTGAATTTACAGTAAATATTGCTCTGACAAAAGGCAATCAACCAATAGCTGGTGTAATCTTTCTGCCGGTAAAAAAAATCCTCTATTTCACCGGGCCCAAAATCAACACTTGGAAAACAAGCGATGCGCGAGTGATTAGCTGGATTGAAAAAATTAACCTGGAAGAAAATACTGACGCATTATTACAGCAAATCATATCCGCTTCCGTTAGATTGCCTGTTTTAGATCCCAAACACTGTTATACGGTAATGGGAAGCCGCTCCCATGCCACCAAAGAACTGAATGCTTTTGTTGATAATTTGCGACAAACTCATAAAAATCTGGAATTTATCTCTGCGGGCAGCTCTCTGAAATTTTGCCTGGTGGCAGAGGGTAAGGCTGATATCTATCCCAGGCTTGGCCCCACCATGGAGTGGGATACGGCTGCAGGACAGATAATAGCAACAAATTCCGGAGCCAGAGTATATTGCCACAAGACTAATCTGCCGATGGAATATAATAAAAAAAATCTGCTGAATCCTTGGTTTATAGTGCAAAAGCCTGCTTAAAATACCTTGTAAAAAATCCATTTTTATTTCAGCATGACTATTGACGCCTCAACACTTAAAATTGCCAACTTATTTTTGCGCAAACCCTAAAATAAAAAGCTTTAGGTGAAATAGATTGTTTCTTGCCAACACCATCACAATGTTTTATTATTTTATAATAATATTTGCCTTAAGCCAATATTGCTTAATTCTTATAAAAGTTCAGGAGATTGTCAGCCCATGATGTTTAATTTTTTAACAAAAATTTTTGGGAGCCAGAATGATCGTTCGATAAAACGACTTCAACCTGTAGTGGAACAAATCAATGCTTTAGAACCGGAAATACAAGCCATGGATGATTCGCAGCTCAAAGCTCAGACATCTTTACTTAAACAGCGTGTTAAAAATGGTGCTTTGCTTGATGATTTATTGCCGGAAGCTTTTGCAACAGTAAGAGAAGCATCGCAAAGAACTTTGCAGATGCGCCATTTTGACGCTCAATTGATTGGAGGAATTTTTCTGCACCAGGGAAAAATAGCGGAAATGAAAACCGGTGAAGGAAAAACTTTGGTGGCTACCCTTCCTGCATATTTAAATGCTCTTTCAGGTAAAGGAGTCCACATTATCACGGTAAATGATTATCTTGCCAGGCGTGATAAAGAGTGGATGGGAGAAATTTTTAGTTTTTTGGGCCTTTCAGTCGGCAATATCCTGCATGGGATGGATGATGCTGAGCGTAAAGAATCTTATAATGCAGATATTACATACGGCACAAATAATGAATTTGGTTTTGATTATCTGCGTGATAATATGAAATTTGATCCAGAGTCCATAGTTCAGGGTTATTTAAATTTTGCCATTGTGGATGAGGTGGACAGTATCTTGATTGATGAATCCCGTACTCCTTTAATTATCTCAGGACCTGCTGAAAAATCAACTGACCTGTATTACCAGATCAATACAATTATTCCCAGATTGAAAACTGAAAAGGATTTTACGCTGGATGAAAAGGCTCGCACTGTAATTTTAACTGAAAATGGCGTGGCTACGGCTGAAAAGCTGCTGAAAGTCGAAAATATTTATGATCCCGAAAATATTGAACTTTTACACCATATTAACCAGGGGCTCAAAGCCTATAACCTATTTAAGCGGGATGTTGATTATATTGTAAAAGGCAATGAAGTTATTATAGTGGACGAATTCACTGGGCGCCTGATGCCTGGGCGTCGCTATTCAGAAGGGTTGCACCAGGCCTTGGAGGCCAAGGAAAATGTTAAAATTGAAAATGAAAATCAGACTCTTGCCACTATTACTTTTCAAAATTATTTCAGGATGTATAATAAACTGGCCGGCATGACAGGAACTGCTGATACTGAAGCATCTGAATTCAAGAAAATTTATAATCTTGATGTTGCCATTATTCCCACTAATAAACCCATGATTCGAATTGATTTTCCAGATGCAATTTATAAAACCCGCCGTGAAAAATTTAATGCAGTGATAGATGAGATAAAAGAACTGCATATTAAAGGACAGCCTGTACTTGTAGGAACGATCTCTATAGATGTGTCAGAAGATTTAAGTAAAAAATTGAAAAAAAAGGGAATTACGCATACTGTTCTAAATGCTAAAAACCATGAAAAAGAAGCGGAAATTATTGCCCAGGCCGGTCAAAAAGGGGCTGTGACTATCTCAACCAATATGGCTGGAAGGGGAACTGATATTGTGCTTGGCGAGGGGGTTATTGAACTTGGCGGTCTGCACATTATGGGCACTGAAAGACACGAAAGCCGCAGAATTGACAATCAGCTGCGAGGCCGTTCCGGGCGTCAGGGAGATCCTGGTTCATCCCGTTTTTATCTGGCTTTGGAGGATGATCTGCTGCGTATTTTTGGTGGTGATCGAATAACCGGGATAATGGAAAAGCTGGGAATGGAGGATGGGGAACCCATTGAACATAATCTGATCAGTCGGGCCATTGAAAATGCCCAGGCCAAAGTTGAAGGCCGCAATTTTGATATTCGCAAGCAGCTTCTTGAATACGACGATGTAATGAATCAGCAGCGGGAAGTTATCTACAAGCAGCGCCGAGATGCTTTAAATGGTGAAGATCTTGAAGAAGCCGTAAAGTTCATGATCATAGATAATGCTGAAGAGATTGCCATAAACTATGCTGATGAAAAAACAGTGCCTGAAGAGTGGGATTTTAAAAGAATATTTGAGGCGGTTTTTGATCAGTTCAATTTCAGGTTAAAACCTCTTGATTCTGACACAATAGATGGATTAACCATAGAAGGTCTTGGTCAATTAATTTATGATGAAGCCCAAAAGGTATATCAGGACAGGGAAGATCATATTGGAAAAGATCAGTTAAGAGATATGGAGCGTTTTGTGGTACTTCAAACAGTAGACACCCTCTGGCAGGATCATCTGCTTAGCATGGATCATCTGAAAGAGGGAATCGGGCTGAGAGGCTATGCACAGCAAAATCCTTTATTGATTTATAAAAAAGAAGGTTTTGAGTTGTTTAGTGATATGATTAACCGTATCAAAGAAGAAAGCATAAAAATTCTTTTTCGAATTCGTATCCTTAGCTCATCTGAGATGATGGAACAAAGAAAGCCCCGTGAAAATAATCTTGTTTTTTCAGGCGGAGATGAAAATTCAATTAGAAAAAAGCCAATCAGGCGCGAAAATAAAAAGGTTGGCCGAAATGACCCATGCCCCTGCGGCAGTGGGAAAAAATTTAAAAAATGTTGCGGCAAATAGAGCTGATTTATTGCAAAATTTGGCACCCTTCATTTGTAATTTACACTTTTTTTAAGTTCGTTCTTGCCTGGTTCCCATGCTCCAGCGTGGGAACCGGTGGAGACGGGTTTCAAACCCGTCTCTACGGAATCGTTCTTGCCTGGTTCCCATGCTCCAGCGTGGGAAACCCTATGTGGTATGCATTCCCACGCTGGAGCGTGGGAACGAGAAAAAGTGAAAAGTATCGTTGGACATTAATGAAAGATGCCCAAAATTTGGAGTTTTTATGGAAGCTGATTATCGTATAACAGTTGGAGTTATCTCAGATACCCATGGCCTTTTGCGAAATAACGTGTTTCAGGTTTTTAAAAATGCAGATTATATTTTGCATGCCGGAGATGTTGGCAGCCAGGCTATTTTGAATGAGCTTAAAAAGCTTGCCCCAATTACAGTTGTACGTGGTAATATGGATACAGGGGATTGGGCTGCTGGTTTAGCGCTTACGGATATGGTTAAGATCGGCAATCACTATCTATATCTTTTGCATGATTTAAGCAGTCTGGATATTGATCCACTTGCCGCAGGCGTTGATATTATAATCAGCGGACATACTCATCAGCCGCTTATTAACAAACAAAACAAAATTCTCTATTTGAACCCAGGCAGCGCCGGCCCCAGAAGAATGAACCTTCCTGTATCGGTTGCCATGCTTTATATCAGCCGAAACAGACTGGATGCCGAGATTATAGACCTGGAAATTTAAAAAATCAGCATCGTGTGTTCGCCTGGTTCCAACGCTAAAGCCTGTGAACGAAAAAATTTGGCTTTTAATTTTTTTAAGGACAAATTCAAACCGTGAGTCAATCCATTACTAAAACCAAAAAGACAGTTTCCTCAAAAACAAAAGATAAAACAAAAGATAAAATTGAAGAGCCCCGTTTATATAAAGTTTTATTGCATAATGATGATTATACCACCATGGAATTTGTTGTGGAAATTCTGGTGGAGATTTTTAATAAATCAGTTGAAAATGCCATGAATATTATGCTTAATGTTCATCATCAGGGGATTGGTGTTTGTGGTGTTTATGCCTTTGAAATCGCGGAAACAAAAATGGAAGCCGTTCATAAACTGGCCAGGCAAAATAATCACCCGTTAAAATGTACTATGGAGCTTGAGTAAAAACATGATTAGCAAAGAACTAAGCGCAACCCTGGGATTTGCCGTGCGCGAAGCAAAAAAAAGACGCCATGAATATGTTAGCATAGAACATGTTTTATTTGCAATCTTACATGATAATATAGGAACTGGAATTATCACAAGTTGCGGCGGTGATATTGATCGTATAAAAATTAATCTGGAAAATTTTTTTAAAGAAAAAATAGACGCGATCCATCCTGACAACGATTATATACTCCAACAAACCATTGGTTTTCAACGGATAATTCAACGGGCCGTTAATCATGTAAGATCAGCTGAAAAACCCGAAGTTGAGGTCGGAGATATACTGGCCTCAATATTTATGGAAAAAAATTCCCATGCTGCCTATTTCTTAAATAAAGAGGGCATTACCAGATTAAATGTGCTGGAATATGTTTCCCATGAGCTTGGTAATGATCCTTTAGAGCGTAAAACACGTGAATCAGGCAAACCAGCAAAAACCCGCAAAAAAAAAGTAGTTAATCCTTTAAAGGCTTATACAGTTGATTTGCTCAAAAAGGCTTCTGAAGGAAAAATGGACCCTTTGATTGGACGCAAGGATGAGCTGCAACGAACCATGCAGATACTTTGCCGCAGACGTAAAAATAATCCGATCTTTGTTGGCGAGCCTGGAGTTGGTAAAACCGCTATGGTAGAAGGTCTGATTCAGATGATTTTCAATGGACTGGTGCCTGATATTTTAGAAAATGTCAAAATTTATGCTCTTAATCTGGGCGATATACTGGCAGGTTCCAAATTCAGAGGGGATTTTGAAAAACGCCTTACCGGCGTACTAAAAGAGATTCAAAAACAACCAAAAGCAATCCTTTTTATCGATGAAATTCATACTATCGTTGGAGCCGGCGCAACCAGCGGTGGCTCCATGGATGCCGCCAATATTTTAAAACCTGTTCTGGCCACAGGTGAACTGCGCTGCATTGGTTCTACTACCTATGAAGAGTATAAAAAACATTTTGAAAAAGACAGGGCACTTTCCCGGCGGTTTGAAAAAGTCGATATTCAGGAACCACCACTTGATGAGGCCGTTAAAATATTAAAAGGTTTACGGTCCCGTTATGAAGAGCATCATAATATTCAATATACTGACAGTGCGTTAAAGGCTGCCTGCTATCTTTCGGAAAAATATCTTAATGACCGTTACCTTCCAGATAAGGCAATTGATGTGATTGATGAGGCTGGAGCGTTTATCCGTCTTAGCGGATCACCTCGCCGAAAAAAGATTCATCCATCTGATATTGAAAAAATCGTTGCCGGTATTGCCAGGATTCCGGCAGTCAGCGTGTCAACAACAGATAAATCAAAACTGGAAACCCTGGAAGATCGGCTTAAACAATCTGTTTTTGGTCAGGATAAAGCTTTAAATTCACTGGTTACAGCTATCAAACGTTCCCGGGCAGGACTTGGCGCCCCTGAAAGACCTGTTGGGTCTTTTTTGTTTACAGGCCCAACTGGTGTGGGAAAAACTGAAGTAGCCCGCCAGGTGGCGTTGAATCTGGGAATCGAATTTTTCCGTTTTGATATGAGTGAATATATGGAAAAACACGCAGTAGCGCGTTTGATCGGAGCTCCTCCAGGCTATATTGGATTTGAGCAGGGAGGTCTTTTAACAGATAGTATACGCAGGCATCCCCACAGTGTATTATTAATGGATGAAATTGAAAAAGCACATATCGACCTGTTCAATATTTTGCTGCAGGTGCTGGATCATGCTACCTTGACCGATAATAATGGCAAAAAAGCGGATTTTCGGAATGTTATTATTATATTAACTTCAAATGCCGGTACTCGTGAAATGACTACTCAAACCATTGGATTTGGAGATTCTGAAAATGATTCTGCTGAAAAAGGAGCAAAAGCAGTTGAAAAATTATTTAGTCCTGAATTTCGGAACAGATTAGATGGAATTATTAATTTTAACAGTTTATCCTTAAAGATAATGGAAAAGGTGGTGGATAAATTTATGGCGGAATTTAAGCAGCAACTTGCGCTTAAAAAGGTAACCCTTGATTATTCAGATAAAACCAGAAGCTGGATGGCGCGAAAAGGATATGACCCTAAATATGGCGCTCGACCCCTGGCAAGAATTTTGCAGACTGAAATCAAAGATATACTTGCTGATCAGATTTTATTCGGCAAGCTGGAAAAAGGCGGTAAGGTATTGATAGATATTGATAATAATGAGTTAACTTTTTCATATAGTTAAAAAACAGCCGTTAAATGGTTTTCTTTTTATCTAAAAAAATATCCTTTCCACCGCTGAATTTTGCATCAAAAGAGGGCCTAGTTGCAATTGGAGGTGATTTAAGCTGCCAGCGACTTTTATGCGCCTATCAAAACGGCATTTTTCCATGGTATTCGAATGGTGAACCTATTTTGTGGTGGTCGCCTGATCCTCGGCTGGTACTCTATCCAAAAGAATTCAGGATCTCAAAAACCTTAAAAAAGACAATACGCAAAGATAAGTTCCAGATAACGGCGGACACAGCTTTTAAACAGGTTATCAAGGCCTGTGCTCAGACAAGACTATCACAAGGTACTGGAACCTGGATTACAGATGAGATGAGAAATGCTTATTGCGAATTATATCGAGCTGGTTATGCCCATTCATTTGAAGCCTGGTTTGAGGGCCGACTTGCAGGCGGGTTGTATGGAGTTGCTCTTGGAAAATGTTTTTTTGGTGAATCAATGTTTACTCTGGTTACAGATGCTTCAAAAGTCGCTTTTGCAACGCTTGTGGAATATCTGGATAAATATTGTTTTTCATTAATAGATTGCCAGATTTCATCGCCCCATCTATTGCGTTTCGGGGCCCGTGAAATCCCGCGTGCCCGCTTTATCAGGCAGCTTAACAAAGCGCGTGGCAAGCCCGCTCTAAAAGGCCCCTGGCAGTTATAAATTCTCAACTATCACTATTTTTGAGCTGGCACCATTTTTGAATAGACAAATTAAACAGATGAATTAAATAGATAAATTAAATAGACAAATTTTAATAGACAAAAAAGTTTGCCTTTTAGTTCACATTCGCACACCAGTTGACACAGCATCTAACAGGAGAGAATGCATTCAATGACAACATTCGATCAAAAGGTAACTGATCGTCTGGTTTCGCATATTACAAAGCTTACCCAGATTGGTCTGGCACTCTCAGTTGAAAAAGATATTAACAAGCTTCTCGAAATGATTGTTGATGAAGCCAGATCCCTTTCCAATGCTGATGGCGGCACCCTGTATACAGTTGATAAAGATAAGCGCAACCTGCGTTTTGAAATAATGCATAACGACTCAATGGGTATCAGGATGGGCGGCAATAGCGGTGATGAAATTCAGCTTCCCAATGTACCCCTATATGATAATAATGGAAAACCTAATCATGCCAATGTCTCTTCATATGTAGCGCTTACCGGAAAAACAGTAAATATACCGGATGTTTATAAAACAGATGGATTTGATTTTACAGGACCACGAGAATATGATGCCTCAACCGGCTATCGCTCAACCTCTATGCTGGTAATTCCGCTGCAAAACTATGAAAATGATATTATCGGTGTACTGCAACTCTTAAATGCCAAGGAACTTAAGACTAACAGGGTAACTTTTTTTTCAGAAGTTTATGTGGATTTAATTGCCTCTTTGGCATCTCAAGCTGCTGTGGCATTGACCAACACCCAGTTAATTCAGGACCTGACAAATTTATTTTATGCCTTTATTCAGAGTATCGCTGCAGCTATTGATGAGAAATCACCTTATACCGGAGGCCATATCACAAGGGTTGTAGAACTAACCATGATGATCGCAAATGAGATTAATCAAAACAACCATGGAAAGTTTAGAAACTTAAATTTTAATAAAGAAGAGCTTGAAGAATTGCGGCTGTCTGCCTGGATGCATGATGTGGGTAAAATTACAACCCCGGAACATATAATTAATAAATCCAGTCGATTAGAAACATTATTTGATCGAGTTCACTCGATTGAAACCCGTTTTCAATTGATAAAGAAAATAGTAGAAAATAACCATTTAAAACATAAAATAGAAATGCTGGAGAAAGGCAGTGTCCGGCCTGAGCAGTTAACAACTCTTGATGAAAATCAAAAAAAGCAATTGCAGTTGCTTGATGATGAACTTCTCTTCATTAAATCATGCAATAAATCAAGCTCGTTTATGGATAATGATAAAATTTCAACAATGATAAAGATCGCTGAAAAGACATATGAACTTAATGGGAAGATGCTACCTTATCTTGATAATAATGAAAAATATAATCTTTCGATATCAAAGGGGACACTTACTCCAGAGGAACGACTGGTCATTGAAAATCATGCAACAATGACCCTGAAAATGTTGAAACATCTGCCCTTTCCCCGCAAACTCAGAAATGTTCCAACTTATGCTGCCGGTCATCATGAAAAGCTGGATGGATCAGGATATCCTCAAAAACTTTCAGGAGATCAGCTCCCGCTCCAATCCCGGATTATGGCCATTGCAGATATTTTCGAAGCATTAACCGCCAAGGATAGGCCCTATAAAAAACCAATGAAATTATCCCAGGCAATTAAAATCATGACTGAAATGAAAGAGGATAATCATATCGACCCTGATATTTTTGACCTTTTTATAACTACTCGAATATACGATAAATACGCTGCTAAAGAAATGCATCCAGACCAGGTTGACTAAGGGGAAAACTTATAATTATCGGAATCCTTCATAAACCATAAAAAATTCTGATTTCCCCTTCCCTTTCTCCTCATCAATTTATTCCCAGACAATTTTAGCTTTCAATTTTCCACTCTAACTTTTTCTCATGGCCTCTAAACAAACTATGTGTTATCCAAAAAGTTCTTTTAGTGGAGCTTTTGCAGTTGCGAAAAAAAGGTATTCATGATTAATTTTCATTAAGAAACTCAACGATTGTCCATATATGGAGGAAATAACACAAATGAGTAAAAGCAATTTCAGCACCACACCTCAAGAGCGATATCTGGAAGACTATGTTGAGGGAACTACTCATGAGTTCGGGCCTATTACCATCACAGAAGATGAGATAGTCCAGTTTGGCAAAAAGTTTGATCCACAGCTTTTTCATATGGATCCGAATGGAGCCAAGGAAACGGTGTATGGAGGTCTCATCGCCAGCGGTTGGCACACTTGCAGTCTGTTCATGCGGCTGTTTGTTCAATATTATTTGCCCGGCCAAGCAAGCCTGGGAGGGCCTGGGGTGGATAAGCTGCGCTGGCTTAAACCAGTACGCCCAGGTGATAAACTTTTCGCACGCATCACTGTGCATAAAGTAAAACCGTCCAGCAGCAAACCTGATCGGGGCGTGTTATTCTCCTTTTGCGAGATGCTGAATCAAAAAAAGGAAGTCGTGATGACAATGATGGGTATAAATTTGATTAGATATCGTAACAAAGGATGAGGTGGGACGAATCCAGCCGCGGAAAACATAACCAACGGGTCAAAACCAAACCGCGAACGTGCTGCGCCCCTCCTATCCGAGTAGGGGCACGATGCATCGTGCCCCTACAAATGGTAATCGTCGTGCCCCAAACATAGTGGTGTTTACCACCATCGAGAAATTCCAGCTCGATAAAGGCAATGTTTATAAAACCCTATCTGCAAGAAAAAACATCATTGACATTGCCGATGAAGCCCACTGGCCCCAGTATGGTTTTAAAGCCAGGAGCATTGATGCCAAAATGGATGTTAACCCATCTTTTTCATTTTGAATAAAAAGGACAGGAGATTTATGATAATTACCGCCGGCACTTAATTATTTCGCATAAGTATAATATTAATCAAAATATTACTTGACAATATATTTTTTATCAATATAATATTTTTAACACAACAAGAAAGGATTGAATGAAACATGGTATTAATTGATCCAAAAGATTGCCCGTATTATCTTATTTCACGAGTTTCGCTTGTCATCACTTCCGCATTAAAAAAGGGGTTTGCCGATGCCGACGTAAAACAGGTAAGTCCTGCATATTTAGGTGTTTTGATGAGTCTCTGGAAAGAAGACTGTCTTAAAGTAATTGAGCTTAGCCGAAGGGCCGGGCTGGAACCTTCAACCATGACCGGTTTGCTGGATCGTATGGAACGAGACAGTCTTGTCACACGCTCTCCTGACCCAAAAGATAGAAGATCGCAGCTTATCAGTTTGACTAAAGAAGGAAAAACCGCCCAAACATCAGTAATAAAAGTTATTGACCGGGTTTTGGCTCATATCTTTAACACAATACCTGACAACGAATTAGAAAATACCAAAAATCTTTTAAGACAGGTACTCGACAACTCAGGCAAAGGAAAACATTCATGAACAAAAACAAAATGATTGGATTTACATGCGCCTATACTCCAAAAGCCATTATACATGCAGCCGGTTATACACCGTACCGAATCCTGCCGATCGGCAACGCTTTGGATCTGGCAGGGCATATTTTACACGAAAACCTCTGTTCACACATCAAGCGTGTTCTCGACAGAGCATTACAAAATGATATTCCTGAGCTTGCGGGCTTAGTTTTTATTAACTCCTGTGACTCCATGAGGCGTTTGGCAGATGCCTGGAAAAAAGTCAGGCCTGACCACAAAATCGTGATGCTGGATCTGCCTGCTTTTAAAAATGAACTTTCAATCTCTTATTTTGCCGAAGAGCTTTTACGGCTGGTCAATACCCTTTCAGAGTGGAGCGGCGATGCTGTATCTCTTAAAAGCATAAATAATAGTGTTAAGCTTTATAATGAGCTTGAATCTATTCTTGACCGGCTTCATGTTCGGATGCAAAGCGGTATGCTTAAAGGTGGGAGCGAAAAATTTCAAACCCTTTGCAACCTGGCGTCAACCCAGCCATTACAACAGACAATAAAACTTTTAAAAACGCTTGTAACCGAGCCTGAGTTTGAAACACCTGCAAAGGATGGCGTTCCTGTCTTTTTGTTCGGCAATGTACTTCCTGACCCTGATGCATATTCACTTTTTGAAAAATGCGGCGCCCGTATTGTAGACGATGATTTTTGTACGGGTTCCCGGCTTTTTAAACCACTTCAGACCGGGGGGCCTGAAGAAATACTAAAGTATATGGCAAAAAGCCTGTTTTTAAACACGCCATGCGCCAGAACATTTGACCCCCTGGAACCGGGTAAAATAGCCAGAGATATCATAAACCGCGCTAAAGCATGCAGTGCAAAAGGCGTTATAGCTTATACACTTAAATTTTGCGATCCTTATCTTGACCGTCTCCCAATGGTGCGTAGTATTTTACAAGACGCATCAATACCATTTTTAATGCTCGAAGGAGACTGCACTCAGGGGTCAATAGGACAACAACAAACAAGAATTGAAGCTTTTATAGAAATGCTGAGGTAATGAAAATGATACTCAAACACTTTGAAAATATGATTTCCGGAATTGAGGCCAAACTTAAAAAAAACCCGGAAGGGACAAATGCGAGGAAAAAATTTGCTCTTGAAATCGCAAGGCTGGGTAAAAAAATCTACTCAGGAGGTGAAAGGATTGCATGGTGCGGCGTTATCGCTCCTTTTGATCTGCTTAACGCCATGGGGGTAACCTCTTGTTTTATTGAATTTGTATCATCTAACCTTGCGTCCACAGGGTCAGTGGAAAAGTTTCTTGAAAGCGCAGAGCATTCCGGCTATGCAATTGATATATGCTCATACCACAGAGCAGTACTTGGAGCAACAATTAAGAACCAGATGCCCATGCCTGATTTTATGATCGCGACAACTGCCCCCTGCACAGGAGGTCTTGCGGTAATGGAAGTATTAGCCAAAAAGTTCAATAGAGAACTGTTCGTCCTGGATATACCTCAGGATGAGTCTGATAAAAACATCAGATATCTTGCAACTCAGATCGAAAATATGATTGATTTTGTGGCTGATCGTACAGGCAAACCCCTTGATCCGAGTCGTTTGCGCAAGGCTGTTGAGAATACAAATGAAACAAGAAAGATATTAAAAGAGGTTTTTTCGCTTGCACAGCATATTCCATCTCCGGCAAAAGGGCGTATTTTCAGCGGTGTCGTACCTGCATTGAATTTGTTTTTAGGCACTGATACTACGATTAAAATCGCCAAGGCATTCAGGGATGAATTTAAAAACATAATAGATGACAATAAGGTTGACATTTCCAATGAAAAATTTCGTCTGATGTGGCTTCAGAGCCGTCCTCAATTTAAAACTACTATTGAACAAATACTGGAAAAACAATATAAAGCCGCGATTGTTGTGGAAGAGTTAAACGATATCACCTGGGAACCGATTGACCCTGAAAATCCATATGATGGAATGGCCCGCCGAATGATTTCATCTCCTTTAAACGGCGATATTAAAAAAAGGATTGAACAATTTAAAAACCTTGCACAGGATTATCGTATACACGGGGCAATCAATTCATGCCACTGGGGATGCAGACAGGGTACAGGAGCAAGAGGTTTAATAACAGAAAGTCTGAAAGAGATCGGTGTACCCGTACTTAACCTGGAGGTGGATGTAATTGATCCAAGAAACTTTGCCCAGGGCCAGATTAATACAAGGCTTGAGGCCTTTATGGAGATGCTCGGAACACGCCCTTCCCCCTGGTAAAAATAAAAGAAAGGAAAAATAAAATGTATTTTATGGGTATAGATATTGGAAGTCTTTCATGTGATGTGGCGCTCATAGATGATAATATGAATATCATAGCAACATCGGTTATTCCTACAGGCGCCCGCAATATTGAAGCTATAGAAAATGCTAAGAAGTTGGCGCTTTCAGAAGCCGGCGTTATGGAATCGGATATTACAGCTACTGTTTCAACCGGATACGGTCGCAGGCGGGTAAATACTCGATTGGAGTCTGTTACCGAAATTACCTGTCATGCCAGGGGGATGAATTCTTTGCTTGAGGGAACAAGGGTGTTGATAGATATTGGAGGTCAGGACAGCAAAGCTATTTTTCTAGGTAAAAATGGACAGGTTTTGGATTTTGCAATGAACGATAAATGCGCTGCGGGAACAGGCAGATTTCTTGAAGCAATGGCTCGTGCGCTTCAGGTTGATATTGAACAGTTAAGTAAACTTGATTACGGAGCCAAAAAAAATCTCACAATAAGCAGTATGTGCACTGTATTTGCAGAAAGTGAAGTCGTTTCCCTTGTTGCCGAAGGTATAGAAGTAAATGAAATCGTTAGCGGTTTGAACAGGTCTATAGCTACCCGAACATCTTCTTTGATAAAACGTATATGCCCGGATCTAAAGGACTTTTCAATCGCGATGTCAGGTGGCGTTGCCAACAACAGCGGAGTTGTCAGGGCTCTTAGCAAGGCCTTGGAACGTGATATAATTATTCCCCCAAAACCCGATACAGTTGGTGCACTGGGCGCTGCAATTATTGCCGGCGAACATTGGTTAGCAAAAAAATAAACGAACAAATTATAGGTTTAATTTTAAATGGTTCAAAAATCTTTTCTCTGGCATGCTCCGGTATTCCTCCTCCTGTATCGGAAATTGTTACAAAAACTTGATCTTCTTCGGTAAAGGAGCGAATTTTTAACAACTTTCCATGCTCGCCTGCTGCTTCATCCATGGCATCCATGGCATTATTGAAAATATTTAAAAAAACCTGCTCAATTTTATTTGCAACAGCCATGACTTTTGGCAAAGAGCCGGCAATATCGCTTTCTATTTTTATTTCATGCGCTATAGACAGATATCATGAAAAAATCAAAAGTTTCGGTAAATCGCACCCTTTCTTTAATCTTGCCGCCTACTGGAATAATTCCAGAAACAAAAACAGCAGAGCCTCCGTCATCTTCAGTTTTATAATAAACAGTATCTTGATATAATTCATATTTTGAGTTTTTCAATCCTTGTTTTAAATTTTCTCTGTTTTCGTAAATCATCTTTGTGAAAGAGGCAAATAATTCCACCTGCTTGCGAACCGCAACAAAATCAGAGTTAATCTTGTCTGCAATTTGTGCAAGTTCAACTTCTTTTAATTTAAAAGCATTGCTTGAAACATCCGTCTTTTGTTCATTGCAAGAGATCAAACATAATGCTGTTAACAAAATGCAAAATAATTTTATAAGTGTTTTCATTTTTTTCCCTTTTCATATCCTTTTTTTAACTGGATGTTTTAAACATTGCCGTGCTGGAAGCCAATTCTTCCGCTCCAGCGGCATTTTGCTGGGTTACCTTGTCCATCTCAACAACAGCTATATTTATCTGTTCAATACCTTGTGCCTGCTCTTTTGATGCCGCAGATATCTCGCCTATAAGTTTTTCTGCCTTTGAGGAAGCTTCAACAACACCGGCAAAGGTCTCGCCTGTTTCCTGAGTCAGGCTCAATCCTTCATGAGTCTTTGCAACCGTTCCTTCAATCATCTTTGCCGTATTTTTTGCAGCTTCTGCGGATCTTAAGGCAAGAGATCTTACCTCTTCGGCAACAACGGAAAATCCTGCGCCGACCTCCCCTGCCCTTGCAGCCTCAACTGCTGCATTAAGTGCAAGAAGATTGGTTTGAAAGGCAATTTCATCTATTGTCTTAATTATCTTTTGTGTTTCATTATTTGCCTTTGAAATATCATCCATGGATATGCTAAGCTTTGACATAAACTCATTTGCCTGAGACACTGCATTGCCTGCCTCTTTCATAAGATTATCAGCCTGATCTGCATTATTCGCGTTGTTTTTTGTCATGGAAGAAAGCTCTTCAAGAGAGGATGAAGTTTCCTCGATTGAAGCTGCCTGCTCAGATGCTCCTTCTGCCAATTGGTGTGATGCCGATGCCACCTGCCCGATATTTTCACTCATTTTTTCACAAATTTGATTCATGGCACGAGATAATATTCCAAATTCATCCTGCTGCTCCTGATTAATTCGCTGGGTCAGATCCCCTGTGGCAATTATTTGCGCTAAAGCCGTTATATCCTTTAAAGGCCTTATTATCACCAGAGCGATTAAAAGCATAAAGCTAAGCATGACAAAAATTGAAACCACTGAAAGGGAAATCATCAGCCGTTTTACAAAGATGGAGGCTCCATAAACCACAGGAGCGAATCTGGCGCTATTATCTTTAAATACATCAATAACAACAGAAAAGAGTTCGATAAATTGCCGATCCGATATCTCCTTTGCCCGATGCTGTCTAAGCAATTTTTCAGCATCATCGCATGCCTTTGAATCAGTTACCGCAATCTCAAATGCTTCACCAAACCCCACAAGCTTGAAAAGTGACTTCTCTAGAAAATTTATGGATTCAAAAACTCCATCAGGTCCTTTTCTAATCTCTCGCACCAACTGTGCCATCCCCATTTCTTCGGTAATCCCGGATTCATTGCTGATGAGTATTGCCGTATTTATATCCCTTTTATCCAGGCCCCCTTTTAATAACCCGGCATATTTTTCAGCTTTCCATTCAAGATAAACCGTGTCCTCAAGATGATCCCGTTCAAGCTTTTGAAGATGAGTAGTTTTGGCAATTTCCATCATGCCAAAAATAGCTATAAAGGATGTTATAAGAGCTATCCCACCGAAAACAAAAAACTTGCTTTTTATTTTAAGATCCTTGATATCAAAAGACATTTTCAATTTCCCCTTTTTTGTTAAACGTAAATTAAATTGCTATAAACGTTCACACTCTATTTACCCTGACCCCCTGGTTATCTCCTCTGCAATATCTTTGGATGTTTTAAACATTGCCGTGCTGGAAGCCAATTCTTCTGCTCCAGCGGCATTTTGCTGAGTTACCTTGTCCATCTCAACAACAGCTATATTTATCTGTTCAATACCTTGTGCCTGCTCTTTTGATGCCGCAGATATCTCGCCTATAAGTTTTTCTGCCTTTGAGGAAGCTTCAACAACACCGGCAAAGGTCTCGCCTGTTTCCTGAGTCAGGCTCAATCCTTCATGAGTCTTTGCAACCGTTCCTTCAATCATCTTTGCCGTATTTTTTGCAGCTTCTGCGGATCTTAAGGCAAGAGATCTTACCTCTTCGGCAACAACGGAAAATCCTGCGCCGACCTCCCCTGCCCTTGCAGCCTCAACTGCTGCATTAAGTGCAAGAAGATTGGTTTGAAAGGCAATTTCATCTATTGTCTTAATTATCTTTTGTGTTTCATTATTTGCCTTTGAAATATCATCCATGGATATGCTAAGCTTTGACATAAACTCATTTGCCTGAGACACTGCATTGCCTGCCTCTTTCATAAGATTATCAGCCTGATCTGCATTATTCGCGTTGTTTTTTGTCATGGAAGAAAGCTCTTCAAGAGAGGATGAAGTTTCCTCGATTGAAGCTGCCTGCTCAGATGCTCCTTCTGCCAATTGGTGTGATGCCGATGCCACCTGCCCGATATTTTCACTCATTTTTTCACAAATTTGATTCATGGCACGAGATAATATTCCAAATTCATCCTGCTGCTCCTGATTAATTCGCTGGGTCAGGTCCCCGGTGGTAATTATTTGCGCCAGATTAGTCGCATCCTTTAAGGGCCTTATTATCATTCGAGTAATTATAAACATAAAACCGAGCATGGTAGCTATGGAAACCAAAGAAAAACTAATCCACAAGGCTTTTTTAGCAAGAGACAGCGCCCATTGTGAAATTCGGCTGACTGCTTGGGAAAATAATTTTGGGACCTCAAGCAAATTTTTGTCCAGGGCATTTATGTTATTTAAAATCTCTTTCCGGCCTGCTTTATGTTCAGACGCGGCATATTTCTCTGCTAAATCCAAAAATCTCATGGCGGTTTTTTCTGATTCCTGGGCTGTCTGAATCATTTTAAGAATATTGGGATTTGAAGAAAATAATTTTACCAAAACAACTATATCCTTTGCCTCCTGATAATTGCATTCAGTAAAGGTATTATTAAAATGCTCTGCCATTTCAGATATAGATTTTTTTTCTATATCCTCTACAACTCTTCCAAAGGTGCCTGCATATGATATGGTTTTTTGAATATGTTTTTTAAATAATTCAAAATTCTGCATATCGCCACTGTGAACATATTTGTTGAATTCCGCCACAGCCTGAAACTGACTTATGGTATGGCCCCGCTCTAACACTCCAATAATTGATATCCGGTTGATGGTTTTGACCAAATAGAGAACAGAAAAAAGAATAATAAATACCATGACCATAACCAAAGCTATAATGCTGTAAATTTTTTTCCCAATTGAATCTGTTAAAGAAAATGTCATAATTCGAATCTCCTGTTTTTCGGTATAATATCAGGCCCAGACTGAACAATCATTAGCTACCTTTAGGTATAAATTATTTATAAATTCTAAAAATCTTCAATGCCATATTATATTTAATTTGATGTTTTAAACATTGCAGTGCTGGAAGCCAATTCTTCCGCTCCAGCGGCATTTTGCTGGGTTACCTTGTCCATCTCAACAACAGCTATATTTATCTGTTCAATACCTTGTGCCT
>JASFBJ010000448.1 GCA_030149585.1 Desulfobacterales bacterium
ATGGATGGCCAGAGACGTTATCAATGAACCTTTTTTGCTCATTGAAAGTGATCTTGTTTTTGACCCGTCTTTATTGACCGATATGCTTTATCCTGACAGGATTGCCATTGCCAGAATGAAACCGTGGCTGAACGGTTCAACGGTCACAATCAATGCATCCAACACGATTAATGCATTTCATAGTGATGCGGCAAACGGTTCCGGTGGGATTCGTTATAAGACGGTAAATATATACAGTCTTTCCGTTTCCTCCTGGTATCTGGTTATCGAAAAACTGAATCAATTTATTCTGGCAGGAAAGGTTAATGACTATTATGAAAAGGTATTCAAGCAATTGGTAATTGAAAAAAAACTATCCCTTGAAGCTGTCTTTTTCGACCATAAGCCATGGTATGAAATTGACACCGCAGAAGACCTTGCATCCGCTGAAAGATTGTTTCCATCAAAGGTCCGTCTGCCCTTTGATATTTTAGATGCAAATTTTTCAAAAAAAACAGGCCTGCCTGTCCGCAAAAAAAATTTAAAAGGAAGTCTTTATGCCCAACCCTTATTATAACACCCCGGCGGAGAAATACGACTATATCTCCGGTCAGCATGGTGGATATTATCGCCATGATTTTATTGATCATGCATATTTATATAACCTTTATTTTCCGCCGGAAGAGGTGTTTACCTGTTTTAAAAATAAAATTCATGATCTTGTCCTGAACTACCCGGTTGCCCAAGATGTTCTGGCCAATCTGGTGGGTAACCTTATTGATCAGCCGCCAGAGCGCATTGTTGTTGGTAACGGTGCGGCAGAGCTTATCAAAATCGTATCGGGGCAGATTTCAAACAGGCTAATTGTTCCGGTGCCGTCATTTAATGAATATGTGAATGCCGCGCCAAAGGACAGTGCCATAGAGCTTCCCCTTGAATGGCCGTCTTTCCAGCTGGATGTAGACAAATTCGCAGCCCACTCCATTAAAGCCGGAGCAGATGTTGCGGTTGTGGTCACACCGAACAATCCAACCTCCATCGCCGTCCCAAAACAGGATCTGGTGCGCCTGGCAGAGAAACTGGCCAATCATGACTGTCTGCTGATTATTGATGAGTCCTTTATTGATTTCACAAAGAACCCTGATCAATTTTCAATGGAAGATGAAATCGAGCAGTATCCCAATATTGCTATCTTTAAAAGCATGAGCAAGGCATATGGTATCTGCGGCATTCGAATCGGATATCTGGTTACAATAAATCAGAAATTTGCCAATGCGGTTCGTCAGGGTGTCCATATCTGGAATATAAACGGATTTGCCGAAGAGTTCTTAAGAATCCTGCCTGATTTTCGTGAGGATTTTATAAAAAGCTGCAACCAGGTTAAAAAAGATCGAGATAAACTTTATGAAAATCTGAACGCTTTTTCACAGCTTTCGGTTTATAAGCCGGACGCAAATTTCATTTTTTGTCGTCTACCCGACGACGGGCTGAATGCGCCGCAATTAACAGAAAAATTATTTATTGACCATAACATGTATATCAAACACTGTCAGGATAAAACCATGCCCCATGGGGATCGCTTTATCCGTATCGCCTCCCGGACCGAAGAAGAAAACACCAACCTGGTGGATGCGATGGCATCTATCATTGGGTATCATAATAAATAGAGAAAGCTTGTGATGAACAAACCACCATATCAACCCTCACATCAGACCGGCATGCTCTGGTTTGCCAAAGATCTTTCAAATATCTGCTCCCTTGCAGGGCTTTTGTGTGCGCTTTTAGGGATCTACTTTGCGATTTTACAACATTTTTCCATTGCCGTTATTGCAATGATCTGGGCCGTTCTTTTTGACTGGGGAGACGGCGTTATCGCTCGAAACATGAAGGACAGAACAAAAAAACAAGGGGAATTTGGAGGGCAGCTGGACTCGTTGATCGATATGGTCAGTTTTGGCATCTGTCCGGCTGTTTTTCTTTTAAGTTATGGGCAGTTCAGTGCATGGTATTTGCCGGGTGCCTTTGTGATTATTGCCACCAGTGCCATACGACTGAGTTATTTTAATGTATTCGGTCTTGTGGACAGCTCAACTTATAAGGGGCTTGCACTGGACAACAATGTTCTTTTGTTCGCATTTGTTTTTCTATTTGAAAGCTTTTTCAGCCCCGTCATTTTTTCCATCATACTCTATGCAATGTTCATTATCATGGCGGGTTTTAACCTGTCATCCCTGCGAACACCAAAATTTTCCGGCGCTTGGTTTTATGTCCTTGTGGGG
>JASFBJ010000449.1 GCA_030149585.1 Desulfobacterales bacterium
CAAAAGCGCACCTTAAAAAACCTTGTTTTTTGTCTTGACAATGGGGAGTACCTTAATACTGGATCAGTTATATTGTCTCCTATAAGACCTGATAACGGAATGGTAACTGTTTCAGTCGTTGAAAATAATACCTGGGGGAATACTGACACATTAGTTCCTGGAACTGAGGACGAATGGCAATGGGGTGATGGCGATGAGTTTTTAACATTTGGCCATGCTCTTGGTAAAGCTCATGCGTTTGGCGGAAAAAATATTTTTCCCGAAGCTTCAGTCTCGGCAATGCAAGCAGCTGGATTTGAAAAAATAACCATTGATTATCTCGGCCTAAAGAACGCTGGGCTTGATTTTCCATCTATTTTCATCAAATGTCAGGCTGAATGGTTTATGTATGCGGGAGACGGGTTTAGTGACCAATATTGTGTTAATGGTAATGAGCCAGGAGCAGTTGATATGGGCGATAAAAATTACTTAGATTGCACAATGCCACGGTGTTACGCTAGTGATATAACAAATAATGGCTCGTGGTCAGATGTTGATGTGATAATTTTCGCTGCTTGTTCCGTTTTTAACGGGGAAAAGGATTACGGTAAAGACTGGTATTCAATTGACGGTCCGACAATGTATCTTGGCTATAGGGACGATGGTCCAAAAAAGCAAGGCATCTCAATAATAAAAAAATGGAAGGAATTGGTTGATCAGGGAGACAACAAGGCATTGGCTTGGATGCAGGCTAATGCGGAGTCATTGGCTTGGAATGCTTCGGCGTATGACAAGTCTTTAAAGTTCTTTTGGTTCTACCTTGATATCCCGAGGTTCCATGAACTTTTTGTAAAAGACTTGGATGTTGAATCGGACTTTCAGATTGCGACCGTTAACGGTTTTTATGAAGCGGAAAATATTGTTTTAACTGTTTTTTCTTCCAGCCAAATCAATCTATCGTGGACTTGTGGCATTAACGACCCTGGCGTTCAATGGGAATACTATGTGCTGCGTTCCCGAACCAATTCATTGGACGATGTGAAATTTTACGCCAAGACCAATAATACTTTTTATAACGATACTGGGTTGGAAGGCGGGACCACATACTTCTATTGGATTGGAATCCATGCTGGAAATTACGAACCAACATTTTCTGCACCGGTCAACGCCGTAACTACCGGTTCTTCCGGGGGAGGTGGCTCTAATCCGCCACCTGACGCTGAGTCACCTCAGGCACCGTCAAATCTGCACATGGTAGAGTAAGCTTTTAGTCCGTTGCCCCCCCGGCAGTGTCGCTCGAGTTTGACAGTTGCACGTACATATTTCGCAAGTACACAGGCCTGTTTTCGCGGAAACCCAGCATTGTTCCCTTCACCGTCTTCCTATTCTTCGGGGAGATATACGAATAGGGCACAACAACCGTTTGCACAGCGGACCTGGCGAGGCGGCTTGTTTGCTCGCTTCGCTCGGGAACTTTGGGTGGCGCCAGGCCGGTGAAACGTGCGTTAATCCCCAGTAGCTCAGTTGGCAGAGCGAGTGGCTGTTAACCACTAAGTCCGCGGTTCGAGTCCGTGCTGGGGAGCCAAAATATAACAAGGGCTTAGGAGAAATCCTAAGCCCTTGTTTTTATTGTAAAATGTTTGCACCCAACGGGCTCAAGCAAAATGAAAAAATGACCCCGGTTTTCAGGAATTATTATGGAAATTAAAGAGATTCTTAAATCATTCGAAATTTGTGATAAAGAATATAAACGAAAAGCAATAGATGCGGCACTTGCTCGGCGTGAAGAGATAATCCCTCATTTAATATCTGTATTAGAAAAAGTCCTTCATTCTCCGGAAAAGTTTGCAGAGCGTGATAGTGATTATTTTGCACATATCTACGCCTTTATGCTGTTGGGTCATTTTTCAGAAACAAAGGCACATGATGTAATAGTTGACCTGTTCAGCTTACCTAATCATTTGTCAAGTGATCTATTTGGTGGTTCAGTCACAGAAGATTTGCCTATTGTGCTTTTCCGAACTTATGGTGGTAATACCAGGAGAATCAAAGATTTAATATTAAATAAAAATGCAATTGTAATGCCCCGGCCAGCCGGTGATAATTCACGATATGTCATTCAAAGGGATGGGAAAGGCGGTAAAGCCAGAGTTAGTATTGTATCCACTGGAGTAGCATTATTTTGCCATCAACGCCCCCCATGTCGTCTGGCCAATGCCTCTTTATAAAGACGATAAAAAAGGTCATTATCCGCTATACCCCGTCTGATTATT
>JASFBJ010000188.1 GCA_030149585.1 Desulfobacterales bacterium
GCAATGTATCAAACGGAGGCATAATCATGCTATCACCAAACACAGAAAATTATTTGTATGGGAAGGGGCAAATCTTATTCCAGAGAACCGGCACAACTGGATTATTGCATCTGGGGAATGTCCCTGATTTTGGCATTAATGCTGAAGTCACAAAAGAAGAGCATTATGGTTCTATGACTGGAACAAATGCAATTGACAAAACAAGAATTAAGCAGAAGGCAGCAAAATCAACAATATCGTTAGAAGAACTGTCAGCAGAAAATATTAATTTGGCATGGCTGGGCGATTCGATTGCGGAAACGACTCAATCTGCCAGCACCTTGGCAGATGAAGCGGTTACAACCATTGCGGGCAAATATGTTGAAATTGGTTCTATAGCACTGTCTGATGTCGTTGTAAAAACCGCTGCAGAGGGGGATGTTCTTGTCGTAGGCACTGATTATGATATAATTCCTGAAGCCGGATTAATCAGAGAGATTGAAGGCGGTTTGATAGCCTCAAACACTGCATATGTCTCTGCCACGGTACCCGAAAAAACATTATCAGGCATTAATGCCCTTGTTTCAGCTACAACTGAGGGTAAATTGTTTTTTATTGGCATACCTGAAGATGGGCCAGCGATGAAGGTCGAGGGCTGGAAAGTAGCGTTGACGATATCCGGTGAAATCAAACTTATATCAGACGGTATCAGCGCAATCCCGATGGAAGCGGAATATCTTGACGACAGCGCCAACCACCCTGACAATCCATTCTTTTTGGCAACAATTATTTCTTAATAAAAGGTTATAACTATGCGAAACGTTAAAACGATTAAAATTGATGATGTAGAAATTACAATTAAAGAATTGCGGGTCAGGGATATCTTCAATTTATTTGATATTGCGGAAGATTTGTCTCTGCCTGGTTTAAAAGCTCATATTGAAAAAATTCTTCCGGCCGTCACGGATATAGATACAAATGTTTTATTGGAAATGGCGCCCAGTGAAGTAGAGGAGCTGTGGGGAGCTGTAAAGGAGGTCAACGATCCTTTTTTTTGTCTTGTGAAAAAGCTGGGGCTGATGGACGTTCTAAACAGCCTGAAAAACTCTCTAAAAACAGATTTCTTAAATCTATTTTCAGAGTCATTAACCAAGGCCACGCCAACGCCTGGGATTACGGATATTCAGTCTTCATTGAAGCCCTAAAAAATTGTGCGGATATTGAACACGAACAAATGCAACTTATAGCTACAGCAGTGCGTATTGGCCAACATGCCGATGATGCAACCTGGAGAAAATTCATTGAGAAGTAACACTCTTGAAATAATAATTAAAGCAAAAAACCTGACGGGCAATGCGTTTAAAACGATCTCGAAGGGGCTTGATGGTCTTAAATCTAATTTGTTTAGTCTGAAGGCTGCTTTTTTGGGTGTAGGCACTGCTATAGTTGCCAAAAATGTTATTGAAACCAAAAATGAATTTGTAAGATATCAAAAAACGCTTGAAACACTGACCGGATCAATGACTAAGGCTAAGCAGGTGTGGGAAGAACTTCTTGTATTCGCTGAAGAGACCCCGTTCAAGATTGCTGAAGTCATGGACTCTTACAAAACATTAAAAGCGTTTGGCCTTGATCCCACGATTAGAACCATGCGAATTTTGGGAGATACGGCATCCGCTCTCGGCGGCGGGGATGTTCTCGGCAGAATTGCGCTTGTTTTGGGGCAGATTAGAACGCAAGGTTTTATGTCGGCGCAGGATATGAATCAGCTTGCAAATGCAGGGATTAACGCTGGCAAAGTAATGAAGGACACTTTCGGCGCCGCAAGGGATAAAGTCAAGCAGCTAAAAGACCAGGGTGTTTCTGTAAACATGATAATTAACGCTCTGCTCAAAAATATGAAAGAAAAGTTCGGCGACCAGATGGCGGCTATGAACAAAGAATTATCAGGTCAATGGGAAATGTTGGTTTCTATCTGGGAGCGGTTCACGGTCTCGATCATGGATAGCGGGCTGTATGAATATCTCAAACAAAGCTTAACACTCATAAATGAACAAATCATTAAATTAAGAGCCGATGGAACCCTAAAAAAATGGGCTAAAGAAATTGGAGAAACCGTAGTAAGCAGCTTTGAAAAAATACTTTTAAGTTTAGCAGGATTTTGGGATATTGCGAAACCAATTCTTAGTCATTTAAAAACGGCAATCACAAGCGTTTGGGATTGGTTCAGGGGGTTGCCAACCTGGGTTCAAGAGGCCGGTTTGGTTGTAGCAATTTTGGGGGGGATACAAGCGAAACTTGCAATTGCATTTATTATAGCAACTGAAAAAAAAATCAAAGACCTAACCAAAACAATGAAAGAATATAAGGCGCTGGGCGGTACGGGTGGATTTCTTGATGCAAAAAAAACAAAAAAAGAACAACTGGCAGATACTGAAAAACAAATCACAAATCTTAAAGAACAAATTTATCTTCAAACAAAACTTATAGAACAAAACAAAAAGGATCGGGACGGGTGGAGAGGCAAGATTTTAGGTCAAAAAGTGTATCAAGAGCAATTAGAAAAAAATCGTAAAATCTTAAAGGCCATGCAAGGTGACGCTGATCTGTCTAAATTATTTAAAAGAAAACTTACCCTTGAAACAATAATTGCATCCCCAAAAACGGATGAGGAAGCGACAAAAGATGCTTTGGCCGCTCTTGGGATACCTTCTTCAGACGCATTAGATGACGAATTGTCAGAAACACAAAAGAAAATCCAAGCGTTATTTAAAAAAATAAGAGCAGCAGCAACAAAAAGCAAAAAAGAAGCAGACAAGGAAAAAGACACTGATAAGAAAAAAGACACAATACCCCAGGCTGGCGTCCCTTTATCCGCAATCGGAAAACAAAAATCAATTCTGACCAGGATGCTTGCTGACAATACTTTATTTTCAAAAAAACTTGAGCAGCTTTTTGAGAATGGTAAAAAAACTGTAGGCGAATATTATAACGAGCAAATTAAACATTCAAACGCTTTATATGACGAAAAAAGAAAACTTTTAAAATTAGAATTAGAAAAAGCTAAAACTATAGATGAAAAAAAAGCTATAGAAGATACCCTTTATACACTTGAAAAAACACATCAAGTTGAATTAATTGATCTTGCGCAGCAAAGAACAGAGGCAGAGGACGAACTACTTCAAAAGAAAAAAGATGCAGCAGCCTTACTGCAAGATATAAAAGACAGAGCAGCAGACTCAGGTGGGTTTGGCCTTGAATCTCAATTCGATAGAGAAACCGCAGAAATGGAAGCCAGGCACGCTGAAGAACTTGACCGGCTGACAGAATTAACAGATGCTAAAGCGGATATAAATGACGCAGCAAGAGCGCAGGAATTAGAAAAAGAAA
Source organism: Desulfobacterales bacterium (assembly GCA_030149585.1). GTDB lineage: Bacteria > Desulfobacterota > Desulfobacteria > Desulfobacterales > JASFBJ01 > JASFBJ01. The sequence goes on from JASFBJ010000188.1 coordinate 3,370, forward strand.
AGCTTTTGCAAAAACAAAAAAATCAAATCAAAGAACAGGAATTAGCTGTAACAGCTCAAGTAGCCGGCGGCATGGCCAACATCATGGGGCAAGCCTACGAACTAACAGGCAAAAAAGCAAAAGCATTTTTCTATGCTCAGAAAGCATTTGCAGTCGCTGAAGCAATTATAAACGCAAACTTGGCAGCAACAAAAGTCATGTCACAGGGCGGTGTTTTTGCCATCCCCTTATCTGCAATGATCTACGCTCAAGCAATGATGAATGTTGCAATGATCACAGCACAAACCGTAAAAGGCTACGCGGCTGGCGGAGAAATACAGGGCTATTCATCTTCAAAAACAGCAGACAACATCCGAATAAATGCCACAGCCGGTGAATACATGCAGCCTGTGGATATTGTAAAGCATTACGGGCTCAGGGCGATGGAAGCAATACGCTTAAAACTTGTTCCCAGGGAGGCATTAAATGCCCTGATTTCAGGTTTTTCCCTTCCTTCACCTGATACATCTTATAAAATGTCATACGCCACAGGCGGGCAGGTAACACCCCAGGCAGGCGGGCAAACAGATTCAGAAATTAATATTGTAAACATTATTGACCCTCGTGATATAGACAGCTATATGTCTTCATCCATAGGGAGCGATGCAGTATTAAATATCATTTCTTCTAAAGCGCGCAGTGTAAACCGATTGTTGAGGGATTAAATGCCAGACGCATATTTTAATTTTCGGCATGATTGGCAAAAAAAAGTTGTTTCCAAAAAAAAATGGAAAACAGCTATCATTACAGGTTCGACAGGGCAGGAACAGCGGTCAGCATTGTACACGTGGCCGAGACGTTCGGTCTCAGGCAGCTTGCACCAAATGAGCTATCAGGAATCATCTCAGATTAAACGCAAAATATACAAATATCTACATTCCACATGGGGCATTCCGCTGTGGCAGGACATTGCTTATTTAACGGTGGAAGCTGTTTCAGGCCAACCAACTCTTAATGTAAATACGACAGAATATACAAATTTTATTCCGCTATCCTTTTGTATTTTATTCAATGAAAATAATGAGTATGAAATAATAGAAATATTATCATTAACTAATACAGAAATAACAGCAGTATCAAATATAACAAAGACCTGGCCGGTTGGAACACAAATATATCCGGTAATAAATGCAAGGATAACCGGCCAACAAAAACACAAATCAAATACAAGCCAGACCGGAACGCTTAATATCGAAGCAGATGAAACGTTTGAAATTGATAATCCGGTGCCTGCATATTTAGAGACAACACCCGCTCTCCCACAATATTTAGAAAAATACGTTTTTAACATTAAACCAAACTGGGCAAGGGAACCCCTACAAATAGTTGATCATGCTACCCAATTTTTGCAATTCTTAGGGTTAGGATGTGCTGAAACAAAAACAGATGAACCAGTAATGAGATTTGATTTTAATTTCTTCTGTGTTAACAGGCAGGAAATTAATGAAATTATAACGTTTTTCGATTATTGCAGGGGAAGATTTAAAAGTTTTTGGATTCCGACCTGGCAGGATGATATTATTGTGACTGCTCCCATTGCTATTAATGACACAAATATCACGATTGAGGATATAGAATATACAGATTTTTGGCTTAATAATGAGATGTTCGGCAGATATTTATATTTTCAGATGCCAAGTGGGGATATAAGTACAAAAAAAATTATTGCAGCGCCGTCCGATACAGTAATAACGGTTGATGCGGGCATGGAATATGCTTGTGAACAAAATCAACTTTCCGGGCTATCAGTATCATTCCTGGCGCTTGTCCGATTTTCTCTTGACGAAATTAAGATTAATCATTCTACAAGTCATAGCGCAAACATGGCATTAAGTTTTCAGACTGTTCAGGACGTTTAAAAAATGAAAAATACATCAATAGAATTTATAGCTAAAGATGAGGCAGCACAACGGCAACCTGTTGAATTATATCATATCCAACACGTGGATAGTAATTGGTATTATACGTCAGGCGATGTATCTGTGGATTTTGATTCTAAAATTTGGGAGCCTGCAATTATACAAAGAGGGACGGTAAGCTATGACGCTAATCTTGAAGGGACAAAAGTTGCAATAAAATTATCAAAATCAAACCCTGCTGTAGCTATTTATTTAATGCAAACCCCATTATCTCTTGCATCTATAACAATTTATAAGCTTTTTAGAGAACAAGACCCCTTTGAATCCAGCATGCTTTTTACAGGGGTAATAGTTGGCGTATCATTAAAAGGCATTTCAGTACAGGCGGACTGTATGGGAATGGATTATATTATTAACCATCATGCCCTTAAGCAGAGGTATCAACCAGAGTGCAATCATACAGTTTTCTCAACTGAATGCGGTCTGGTGGAAGCGGCCTGGGAACTGACAACTACTGTAACAGTAGATTCTACTGGATCAGAACTTACCTCAAATAATTTTGCAGCTCAGGCAGATGGATGGTGGACGTTGGGAATTGCACAATATGGCGATGAACAACGGCTGATAGTATCTCATGTAGCTGATAAAATTGTTGTAATGACTCCGTTTCAGGATTTAATTACTGGTGAAACTGTTGTCGTCCTTCCGGGCTGTGCTGGGGATATAGATACATGTAAGGATAAATTTAATAACTTAACCCATTTTTTTGGGTTCCCTTTTATTCCGATTGATAACCCTGTATTTTGGTTTAACAAATGAAATCATATTTTTATTCAATAGAAAAACAAATTCAGCTTAAATCTGAATTAAATGGATGGCTTGGGACGCCTTGGCGGCATCATTGCTCTGTGAAAAATAGAGGATGTGATTGTATTGGATTTATTACGGGAGTATTAATTAATGTAGATTTTTTAAAAGCTGATAAACTTGTGTTACCGGACTATCCGCAAGACTGGCATATTCATAATAATGAAAATCTTTTAGTAAAAGGTCTTAGAGGCCAGGATTATTTACAAGAAATTTTTTCATCCCCTGAATTTGGAGATATTTTAGTTTTTAAATACGGGAAAGTTTCTTCTCATGTTGGTATTTATGCAGATTGCACTATTTATCATGCGATAACAAACAGAACTGTTATTAGAACACCATTTAAAGACCCTAATTTTCAGAAACGCATAACAAATATTTTTAGATGCGTGTATAAAGAGGCGGCTGAATGAGCGTTGGGACTATAATCAACACAGTTGTTGGGGCAGCATATGGATTCGCTATCGGGGGGCCTGGTGGAATGATAGCCGGTGCGGTAATAGGTTTCGGCCTTGGAATGATAACGGATTCAGCTCAACCAGATATTGCCAAACCTGATACAGCACAACTTGTCGCACCTTCAGCAAATGAAGGTATCCCCATCACAGACATATTAGGCACAACGCAAGTTTGCGGAAATTTTATTTGGTATTGCTGCTCCAGATCAGAAGAAATAAAAGAAAAGTCAGGCGGAAAAGGCGGTGGAGGAAAAGAGGTAACAACTGGATATGAATATTATCTTTCATTCGCAATTGGTTTATGCGTTGGGCCTGTCGATATAATTTATTGCATTTATGAAGGAGATGCTCTTTTATGGGAGGGGCCGCTATTTTTGGCCGATGCTACAAACGGATGTGCTGTAATCTCTGTTGAAGGAAGAGGGGAAATCTATTTTTATTTTGGAACAGATGATCAAGAACATGATGCTTATA
>JASFBJ010000189.1 GCA_030149585.1 Desulfobacterales bacterium
TGTGTCGGTATAACCTTCCCGCTATAGAATATCAGTCGCCGCTTATAGTCGTTTGAAGGTACTCGTTTACCTGCTTTTTGCCTTGAGAATGATGATTTAAGATATAAACAACTATAAATATAGCACGTTTGCTGAAAAATTTTCACGATGCAGTTTTATATGAAAGTTCGGCATCCTTCAACGGAGCCACAACCGCTTCGGTTATCGAAGAGGTTTGGTCCATGGTATTTCCTCCTTCCAGCGGATTACGGCATCGGCCGGCAATCCCGGTGTCAGACAATGTTTCGGGTTGGAATCCAGGTAAAGCCTTACTGCATAAACCAGCTTGACCCGTTCGTCAGGGGTCTGCACTTCTTTAGGGGTAAACTCGGCCTGTGATGCAATGTAGCGTATTTTTGCCGGAAAAGGTTTGTCAGGAAAAGCATCCGTGTAAATATGGGCGGGCAATCCCAGGCGCACCTTGCCGATTACTTTTTCCGGGATATAAACCTTAAGATAAAGGCGATCCAGATCCACAATGTCGAACATGGGGCTGCCCGCAGCTACCACTTCACCGGTATTTACGATGCGGGTCGTAACTACCCCTGTTGCCGGAGCGTGAATTGTGAGATCATCTAACAGGCTGCGAGCTTTGGTAAACGCCGCTTCGGCCTGGACAACCCGCGCCTTGTATCCCTTTACTTCTTCTTCCATGGCTTTGATTCGAGTCCACCCAAGTTCCGTTTCGGCAAGACGCTTTTGGGACTGTTTTAAAACTTCCCGGGCAGTGATGAGTGCAGAACCTTTGGCTGTCCATTCCAGATCAGCCTCTTCGCTCCTGTGCTTTTCCACAGCACCTTCTTTCAGCAAGGTTTTCATTCTGGCGGCATCCCTGCCGGCCTGTCCGGCACCCGCTTTGGCAGCAACTAACTGAGCCCCGGCATGGGAAACATCCGCTTTGGAAGTATCAATTTTTAACGGAACAGTTTTCTTTAAAATTTCAAGCTTTGTTTGTGCTGCAGAAAACCGGGCTTTAGATATCCCTACACCTGCTTTAGCCTGAGTCACTCCGGCGCTCACCTGTGCATCGTCCAGTTGCGCCATAACCTGTCCCTGTTTCACGTAGTCTCCTTCCCGGGCGCCAAGTTTCATAATCCGCCCTGAAGCTTTGCCGGCTACGATGTAGTGATCGCCTTCAATGCGGCCGTTGGCCTGGAGCAGGCCGTCAGGCAGGGGCACTTCGCGTCCATAAAACCACCAACAAACAAACGCAGCCGACCCCACAATGATCACGAGCAGTGTTATGATGATAGTTTTTGTCCGATTTTTCATTATTTGTTCCTTTAAGTTGCGTAAAAATTACAACCTTTACGATTAGGAGTACTTTTTATTTCCAATAATTGTATTATTTTATTTTTCTCCAACTGCTCTCTTCAATTCAGCCTTTGCAATCTGGTAACCATAAAAAGCATTGTGATGGTTCATCTCGGCCTGGGTGAGAAAAGTCCTCGCGTCCAAAACTTCTGTTGAGGTGGTTATCCCACTCCTGTATTGAAGGTTGGTGATCCTGTAATTTTCTTTTGCCTGAACAAGGGCTTCCCGGGCGGTTTGAATATTTTTCTCAGCAACTCCAAGTCTTTGAAAAGTATCCGTCACCTCAAGAAGAATGCTGTCTTTGATCTCCTGGATCTTCTGCCCAAGGGCAGCCTTTTTATGAAAAGCCTTTGTTGCTTCGGCCCGTGTTTTCCCCCACTCAAAAAACGGCCAGATAACCTGGAAGCCCACAATGGCATTGTGATCATTTCCAAAGTCGTTGTTGTCGGCGCTCAGGTTATCACCTGTTTGTTCATATCTGCCCACCAAATAAACCTGGGGGTAGTACGAACTCTTTGCAACCTGAATTGCAAGCCCCGCCTGTTCCATGGCCACATTTAATTGTCTGAGTTCAGGCCTTTTTCTAACGGCCTTTTCAAAAAGGGCGGAAATTTCATAATGAGAGGTTTGAAATAATGGAATTTTCCGGACCTGAGTTTTCTCCATTATATTCCGGCGAAGAATAATATTAAGGGCGGAAACAGCCACCCTTAGCCTGCTTGCCGCACTGACCCTGTTTTGGCGGGCCTGGGCCAGGGATACCTGGGATTTCAACAGGTCATTATACGGGACAAAACCCTGATCATAGATATGTTTTGCATCATGGGCATGTCCCTCTAATTGTTTCTCTTCTTCGTCCGCCACTTCCAGGGCACTACAGGCCAGCAGTACCTGAAAACAGGCAATCCTGGTCGTCATAGCAACATCCAGCACTGCCTGCTGTTTCATAATTTCCTGCAAACCAATTTCCAACGCTGCTATTTTTCGTTTTGTTGTCAAAGCAAAACCGGTAAAAAGGGGCTGGTAGACCGTTACATCCCAGAAAATATTGTCTTTTTCTCCCACATCAACTTTGATCGAGTTAAAAATAGCATAGGGTGTGTCTTGCAAACGATTATAAGAATAGGAAGTGGACAGCCGGGGTAAAAGCTCAGCGCGGGCGCTTTTTTCGCCTTCAACGGCGGCCCGCTCCTCCTCCATGGCCCGGCGGATTAGCGTGTTGTTTTTGAGGGCCTCCTGAACAGCGGCTTGCACTGTAAGGATATTCTTTGTTTCCTCGGCTGTACATGGAAATACCCGGACTATGAGCATGCAACCTAAAAAAAACAGAGTTAATATCCTGTTACGAATTTTATTCATTTCGAAACCTACAATTAAAACCTGCGTTTCTTGCCGGTTATATGGATAAAATCGCCCAAATACATTATCACGAATATGGAAAAAGTAATCAATAAAGAAAAACAATTTCGATTATTTTTTTTGCTGGATAGCCTTATTAAAGCTGGTAAGCTATTAACAGCACAAGGCCTTCAACGATTTCCTTAAATATGCCCACCGGTCGTGGATGATAATTAATAGATCTATCACTAAGAGATTCAATCCAGCGTATCAGCCAGTCAATATCATGTTTACTGTAAAAACAATTCATTACTTCATAATCCAGAAACAGGCTGCGAATATCGAAATTGGCGGAACCAGCCATGGCAAGTGTTTTGTCAACAACGAAGACCTTGGCATGTATCATGGTATCCGGTATAAGCCGGATACGCACCCCGGATTCCGCCAGTTCGCGCAAGTAGCGATTTCGCGCGATATCAGCAAGGCGATGATTGGATTTACCGGGTAAAACCAAATCAACTGCAACGCCTCTCAAAGCTGCCAGCCTGAGGGCTTCTTGCACCCCTGCATCAGGTATATAATAAGGCGTTATAATAAAAATATGGTCTTTTGCCCCATAAAAAGCGGTAAGCACGGCAGCATAGATTGGATCATCCGCAACGTCCGGGCCGGATGGAACTACCTGAACACGACTATTCCCATTTGATGCCGATTGGGGATAATCAATCATACAGTCACTATAAGTATTAGTTGCAAAATGCCAATTAGCTTCGAAAATAGCCTGATAAGTGAATACAGACGAACCCTGCTGGCAAAAACTCATATCAATCCAACAGGTATTGGAGCAGTTCGGCCCGAGATACTCCGCAGCCAGGTTGCGTCCCCCGGTCCAGACCTTGTCATGATCGGCAATAACAATTTTACGATGATTACGTAAATTGGTTCTACCTCGCAACGGGTGATGCAGAACAGGAATAAACCAGGCAACCCGGCCACCATTTTTTATAAGCGTTTGCAGTCTCTTTTTTGGCAGAAAAAAAGAGCCAACACCATCAAGCAACAGCCGCACCCGGACTCCCTGGGCGGCCTTATTTTCCAGATGGAACAATATTGCGCGCCCAACATAATCATTGCTCAGCATAAACATTGAAATATCAATAGCTTGCTTGGCACAATCCAGCAGGAGTAACAGATCGTGGTAAGCAGTTTCTCCATCTTTGTGAAAACCGACCAGATTATCCCCGCTGGATGAAGGAATACCTAAAGAGACAAGTAATGAGTTAATTGGATGATGATGAGTATCTATAGTATCCGGCAAATTCATTTTAGATTTAAGCTTTATCCTGGAGTTTAATTTACGTACACCGAAAATTAGATAAAGTGGAATGCCGATAAAGGGGGCGAAAATAATGGCAAACAACCAGCCTATAGTAGCCGACGGGATACGTGGACTGCGCAGAATCTGTACAACAAACAGAAACGCCAAAAATACGCCGAGAACGTACGAAATATATAACAACCCAGGCCAGATGAGATATAGAAACGACTGTATATTAACTATCTCATGCTGCACGTTATCTTTTCCTTTCAGGGGCTACACTGGTTTTTGATAATTATATTAATAAGTTTTACTCCATGGATATAATACACTACCATTCTAAAGCATTTTTTGCCAGTCGCAAAACCTTTTATTTCTCCTATAACTTATTTAAGATGTGACCCCTTTCTGATACTGCGTCAGTCCGTAAATGAACCCGGCCACTGCCGAATCTCCGGCTCCAATCGTATTTTGCACCTTCACCTTTGGAGGAGATGCAATATATCTTTCTTTTTCCGATATCAGGAGAATCCCTGCGGCTCCCATGGAAACCAGTACAATCTTAATTCCCTGTTCCTTATTGTCTCTTTAAATATTTACAAACGTTTACGGGTTCCGTTAGTTAAACCATCCTTTTCTATAGGATATCCACAGAAGTATTGCTGCAACAGTAATCATTCGGGCTTTTGGTTGCTTATACGATTACTCAATACACAAAAAGTCCAAGCTTACCCTGTACTCATTACTACCAACCCCTTTAATAGTAAAACCCAGCCGACGGACAACTGAAAGCATGGTAGTGTTTTCGGCAAGAACAAGTCCCCACAGATGTTTGATCCCACGCTCTTTAGCTATGGAAATAATACGTTCCAGGAGCTTTGTACCCAATCCTTTTCCCTGCCACCAGTCACCTACTACAACAGCAAATTCCGCCTCTTTACCATCCGGATCACTCATAAGACGGGCAACACCCAGCATCTTTTCTCTTTCCCTGGCTTCATCTATAGCCACCAGGGCCACGTCCCGATAATAATCAATCTGTGTTAAACGGACCAATGTCTCCTGGGACAAAAATTTTAAGGGATGGAAAAACCGAAAATAGATACTTTCACGGGATAAGCTATGAAATAAATCCACGAGAAGCTGCGCATCTTCTGGTTTGATGGGGCGTATAAATATGTCTGTTCCATCTCTCATGGTCCAAGTGCTTTCGTACTGATTCGGGTAAGGGCTGATGACCAGGTGAAGTGGCGATGGTATTTTAGATGGCTTTATAATGACGCGGGCATCCGCTGCGTATGCCTTATCTTGAAATAAGATCAGGGGATTAATATCCAGTTCAGTTATTTCGGGAAAATCGGTTACAAGTTGAGAAAGGCGGATCAGAATCTCTTCTATGATCTCAAGATTCGCAGGAGGGCGATTTCGGTATCCTTTGAGTAATTTATAAACCCGGGTACTCTCAATCAGCCTCCTGGCCAGTAAACGATTTAATGGCGGGAGAGCAATGGCCTGATCCTTCAGTATTTCTGTCATAATGCCGCCCATGCCAAAAAGGATAACAGATCCGAAATCATTATCCTTTTTACTGCCAATGATTAATTCATAATCGGGATGTTTGAGCATGGGTTGAACAGTCATACCCAAAAGTTTGGCCTCAGGATCATATTTATGCGCATTTGCCTCTATTTTATGAAATGCTTCCTTAACATCCTTTTCATCATGCAGATTAAGCTGAACTCCATGGGCATCGGATTTATGGGTGATATCCCTGGAGTGGATCTTCATAACCACCGGATAACCGATACTTTGAGCCAGATGAACGGCCTCTTCAGGCGAACCGGCTATTTCCGTTTGGTTGATGGGAATACCGTAAGCCGCCAGTAAAGCCTTGGATTCCACCTCGGTGAGAAGATGGTCCCCCTGTTTCAGAACCTTCTCAATGATATTGCATGCCCCGGTTTGATCAAAACTGAGATGGTGTGGCAGTCGCGATGGAATTTCCTGAAGCAGTTGGAGATTGTGCTTATAAGAGTACATATACATAAATGCCCTGATGGCTCGTTCAGGGGTTTCATAGGTTGGGATGCCCGCTCTGTTGAGGATATCACGGCCTTTCACCACATCCACGCCCCCCATCCAAACCGCAAAGACCGAGGAACCGCTGGTTTTTAAAAGCTCAATTAAGGAAGCAGCTACGGCTGTTGGATCGGTCATGGCCTGGGGTGTAAGTATGATTAATAATGCATTGATTTCCGAAGCAGAAATACAAACCTCCACTGTTTGTCGATATCTTTCAGAGGAGGCATCTCCAAGGATATCTATCGGATTTCCCCGGCTCCAGAAAGTCGGGAGGATTCCATCAAGTTTCTTCATGGTTTCCTGTCTGAGCGAAACCGGTTCAATCCCATAAAGAAATAAGGCATCGGTTGCCATTACTCCGGGCCCGCCGGCATTTGTGATAATAGCAAGGCCGGGTCCTGACGGACAGGGTTGCTTATCCATCAGTTCAGCACAGTCAAAAAGATCCTCAATAGTGTTCAACCGCACAATACCGGCCCTTTTAAAGGCCGCGTCGTAAACCGCATCCTCTCCGGCAATCGCACCAGTATGGGATGCTGTGGCACGTGCCCCGGCCGGGCATCTTCCTGATTTTAACGCAACAATTGGTTTGACTCGCGACACAGCCCTAGCTGCGCTCATGAATTTTCTGAAGTTGCTAAGGCTCTCAATATACAAAACAATACTGCTGACGTTAGGATCACTGCCCATATAATTGATAAGATCTCCAAAATCCACGTCCAACATGGAACCGATACTCACAAGATAGCTGAAACCCACGTGCTCCTCTAAGGAAAGATCGAGAATAGCCGTACAGATGGCTCCACTCTGGGATATAAAAGCCAGATTTCCCGGCAGGGGCGTATGACTGGCAAAGCTGACGTTTAAGTTTGTCCCGGGGCAGATGATTCCTAAACAGTTTGGACCAATAACGCGAATATTTCCCCTTTTTGCTTCTTCTTTGATCTTTGCCTCAAGTTCC
>JASFBJ010000450.1 GCA_030149585.1 Desulfobacterales bacterium
ATTTTTTTATTTTATTTGCAATTTATAAATCAAAAAACACGTTCTCAAATGTGCTTAATGTCCGTTAAATACTGATGGGAACAGGAGGATAAAAAAAGGGGTTTATTGAAATTAATGCAGTCAAAAATATATTGATCTTGATTTTTTTCTTTAATTCGTTGGAACAGCTCAAACACATTTATTCTCAGAACACTCTTTTTCCTGGAACCTGTCTGTCTTTCCATCCATCGGTTCCACCGGACAATTCGGCAATCCATATCGAGAAAAATAATGCCGAGTGAAAGGCCATCGGACAGTGTAGATATTAAATCAGTATGATTTTCTATTGATTGTTTCATAAATAAGCTTTTTTTCATTCAGGTATTATTTTGTATCCGGCCAGATTTTTCACTAAAACAATTTTAAAGGATCAAGGATCAGTATGACCTTGCCCGAACTTGTTATCGTGGCCCCAGTATATCCTGAAATTTTTGATAATGCTCCGGAAAGAGGTTTGACTACATATTCATTTTCCGTGTAAAAACGGTCCACTTCAAGAGCTGCTTTTTTACCGTTCATATTTAAAACAACCATACTCAATTCAATATTAGTTCTGATGTCTGTTTTTGTTTCAATATGATTGCGATCAATATTCCCAGCCCCGTCAAGCAGGGCAGCCAGAGAAAATACAGGCAGCAGGGAACCGCGAATCACCGCCATCTGCATATCTTTATGATTCCGGATAAGATCGGGTGATATTTTTACGGTTTCAACAATATAATCAAGGGGCAGGTAATAGTGTTTTTTGTCTGCCTTGACCTCCAGACCTTTACTGATGGCAAGGGTAAGGGGCAGGGTAATGGTAAAGGTTGTACCGATTCCCTTTTGACTGTAAAGGGTCACGGTTCCGCCGATTTTCTCAACATTGGTTCGCACCACATCCATGCCGACCCCGCGGCCCGAGACATCGGAAACCTCTTTGGCGCCTGAAAAGCCCGGCCTGAATACCAGGTTCTGCACGGCTGTATCATCAAGTTTTTCCAGCTCTTCAAGCGATAAGTATCCTTTTTCCACAGCCTTGACTCTGATGTTATCAGGATCTATCCCCCGGCCATCGTCAATAATTTCAATAATGACATTCTGGCCCTGATTATATGCCTTCAGATGAATGGTACCCTCTGGTGATTTACCTTGCGCTTTTCTTTCCTCCACCCCTTCCAGGGCATGATCGGCACAATTTCTAATGAGATGAACCATTGGGTCGCCCAGGATTTCTATAATTGTTTTATCAAGCTCGGTTTCTTCTCCACTGAATTTGAGCACAATTTTTTTATCCAGTTTTTTAGCAAGGTCACGAACCAGCCGTTTAAATTTTGAGAACACGGTGCCCACGGGCAGCATTCTCATTTTCATCACAATATTTTGTAATTCATCTGTAATCCTGCCCACATGATCGCCCGCGTTTTTAACTTTTTTCCCAAGATTGGTAAGGTTGTGATCGATTGTGATCTCTTTTGCCAGAGCAGGAAAATTATTTTTGCTGACAATCAGTTCCCCCACCAGATTCATCAAGATATCAAGCCGTTCCTGGGGCACCTTGATAATGGAGGCGACCTGCTGGGCCGCTGGTTGATCTGATACAGGCTTGTCTTGCTGCAGGTCAGGCTTTTTTTCCAGCGCGGCAGGTGGTTTTACAGATTCTTGAACAGGTTCGGTATCGATCTGTATTTGATCAAGAACGGTTTTCTCTAGGAGGTTAAAAGCATCCGCCATTCCTGCAATCAGGTCATCTTCATCTTCAGTAACCTCTTCTGCCTTACGAAGGAAGGCTGCTATATTCAAAATCCCATCAGCAGATTTTGTCAGGTTTGCAATTTCTAATTTCTGGTTTATTTTGATGATCATATTAACGGATCTGATAATTTTACCCAGGGCACTCTGCCGTTTATCAACATTTTTTATTTCGTCAAGTCCTGCCTTGATAGCGCTCAGAGACTGGGACAGGGTATTTGAAAGGGCAAAGGCCATGTTCTTGTTTGTGCTCTGTTTTTTAGCATCCTCATTTTCATCAGCTGTAGGTCCGGCAGTGCTTTCATCATAACTGTATTCATGGCACAGGGCAATCAGATCATCTGCTTTGGCCGGGGAGGAATCATGGTTCATGAAACTAACCAGCATATATTTCAGCCGGTCAATAATGGTCAACAAGGCCTCCACCGCAGTAGCGGGAAGAACACTCTGGCTGTCCCTTGCCTGCTGGACCAGC
>JASFBJ010000451.1 GCA_030149585.1 Desulfobacterales bacterium
AAAAAAGGGTTCTCTAAAAAATTTTCGTTCAAGCCCCCTCATTTTTCTTTCTATTAAAGATGGGTGGGTCTGTCAATTCAAACATTATCAAAATGGAAAGGAGAAAAAAATGGGACGGAGTAAAATGATTATCACAGGATTTAAATATGTACTATATCTATTGGCATTAATTTTTGCCACAGGTTCTCCGGCAGGGGCAAAAGAGATTGTCAAACTTGAAAAAACAGTGGTGACCGCCACTAAAACTGAGGTCTCTTTAAAAGACGCGCCAGGAGCAATTATAATTATCACGGCAAAAGAGATAGAAGCAATACCGGCCAGTGGTATTTTAGAAATTATAAGAGAAAAGGCGGGAATTTTTCTTAGTGGGCGCACTGTGGGCGGGCGGAAAACGATTTCAATTCGTGGTCTTGAAAACAGGCATTCTTTAATACTGATTGATGGCAGGCGAATTGCCGCCAGTGATGCTGTAATGGGCCATTCTGATTTTGAAAACAGCTGGGTACCCATTGAGAGCATTGAACGAATAGAGATTGTAAAAGGTCCTTTATCTGCTCTTTACGGCTCAGAAGCCATAGGTGGAGTTATAAATATCATCACCAGGCCGATAACTGAAAAATGGACCGGCGGGGTAAAGATCGGTGGTGGATTTCTCGATAGCGGGGATGGGGGCGAAAGCGGAAATTATGGTCTTTTTGCCGGAGGGCCGCTTCTTAAAGACCGTTTTGGCTTATCCTTGTCAGCAAATTATATCAGGGATGAAGATATTCCAGATAAAGACGATGACACTATTTCCGAAATAGAAGGAAAAGAGATTTTTTCTTTTGGCTCAGCTCTTGTGTTCACCCCGAGCCAGGATCATGAAGTTAAAGCATCATATAATTTTGCTCATGAAGACAGATGGCGGGATGCTTCACGCCGTGGAAATTTATATGAAGGACTTTATGACCTGGACAGGTACATGGCCGGTCTTGGATGGAAAGGCACTATCGGGCCAACTATTTCAAATGTTAAAGCCTATCAGTCAAAAATCGATAAGGTAAGCACCAATAAATATGAGAATGGAAATAAAACAAATACACCGGAAAAATTGACCAACGATGTAATTGATGCCCAGACCTCTTTTTCAGTTATGAAAAATTTGGTAACCCTTGGCGGCGAGTTCAGGGAAGAAACCTTAGAGGCTGAAAGTATGGCTGATGATGAAGATGATGCAACCCATTCCGCTCTTTTTTTTCAGGATGAGCTGGAGCTTTTTAATCGACTTTTATTAACCATTGGTCTGAGGTGGGATGATCATGAATTTTTCGGCTCACAGACCTCGCCGAGAATTTACGCACTGTACCGTTTTACAGAGAAGATTAACTTTAAGGCAGGGTTTGGCCAGGCCTTTAACGCTCCCACTATTAAGCAGGTATCAAAAAATTATCATGCAGCAACGGGCCCCCATGAGTTTTTTGGAAATTCGGATGTTGAGCCTGAAAAATCCAATAACTACGAAGTCGGGGTTAATTATTTTTCTGATGTCATTGACGCAAAAATATATTATTTTCATAATGAGATCGATGACCTGATTGTGTGGGATCAATTCGGAAGCCAGGGCCGAACCAAATTATTCAAAGCTGAAAATATAGATTCAGCCAGAACCCGTGGTGTAGAAACAGAGTTTGAAGCAACGTTATTTTCAGATTTTGCCCTGTCAGCCGGCTATACTTATCTGGATGCAAAAGACACTGAAAATGACGAACGACTTACCGGTAAACCACGGCATACTGTTGGAGCCAATTTAAAATATAACTGGGATGAAGTCGGTTTTTCCGGTTGTCTTCGGTATCAATATATATCTGATCAGGTATTTGAAAACGATAATGACGAGCTTGAAAGCCCGCCTGATTATTCTCTGTGGCATATCTCTCTGGAAAAGAAATTCCTCAAGAAATATGCGATTCAGTTTGGAGTGGAAAATATTGGTGATGTACGTCTTGCCGATGATTCTGATTTATATCCATATGAGGAACGCGGCAGATTTTTCTATGCAAATCTGCGAGCTAGTTTTTAAATAATAAGGAACGGGGACGAAATAACTTGCACAAGTAGGCGCACAGATTTAGGTCAGGTTTGTTCGATCTAAAATTACAAAAGTTGCAGGAATAGCGAGCTATTTCAAGATTTTTGTGATTTTATATCGGGCAAAGATGGCCTGAAGCTGTGATGCATAGTTGAGGAAGTTAAT
>JASFBJ010000190.1 GCA_030149585.1 Desulfobacterales bacterium
GTATACCCCGGGAAGTCATAAATTAGACATCCCGGGGTATTGACTGGTCAATTTATCAAATTTAATTTTAAAAAAAATATAAAGGTTATCAGCATAAAATGAATCTTGCACAAGAATTACAATCAAAATTTAAGCTCTATTCAAAGAAAACAGCAATCAATTTTGAAGAGGTGATTTATACATATGATGATATATATAAAGCTGTTAATCAAGTTTCTGAATTACTGCAACTTCAAGGTGTAAAAAAAGGAGATCGGGTTGCGGTTCAGGTTTCTAAAAGCCCTGAAATAATCTTTTTTCACATTGCAGCAATGGCTGCTGGTGCTATTGTGTTACACCTTAATGAGGACTATAAATCACCGGAGGTACAATATTTTATAGAAGATTCAAATAGTACATTGCTGATAACTGATTCAAAAAATTATCTGAAATCCAAAAAAGTGCTTTCAAGCTTTGCAGACCTGCAAATATTAACAACAGATCAAAAAATTCCTGGACTTGCTTTTTTACCGGATGAACTAAAAAGGTGTCTTTGTCTATCAGAACCTGCATACACTACTGGCGACGATGATATTGCCATGCTCCTCTATACTTCCGGAACAACCGGAAAACCAAAAGGGGCAATGATTTCCCACAGCGCATTAGCCGAAAATATGGAAGACCTTCATGAACTGTGGAAACTTTCTCAGCAGGATATCTCCCTTCACACTCTGCCACTTGTGCACGGGCATGGATTAATTCTGGCACTTCAGGGAGCCTTGGAGGCCGGAGCAATGACGATAATGCATCGCCGGTTTGATCCAGACCATGTATGGAACACCATTGAGAAAGAAAAATGTACTTTATTTATGGGGGTTCCAACCATATATCAAAGAATGTTGGAATCTTTGAAAAAAAGAGCTCATAAGCCGGATCTTGGTTCCATGCGCCTTTTTACCTGCGGTTCAGCTCCCTTATCCAAAAATCTCTTCAACTCTTTTAAAAAGGCCACAGGGTACACAATACTGGAAAGATACGGATTAACAGAAACACTGGTCATTGCTTCCAACCCTTATGAGGTTAAGTTGAGAAAAGCAAAAAGCATTGGGTTTCCTCTGCAAGGGGTTGCGGTCCGACTTATCGGAAAGAATGCCGGGGATGTAAAGCCGGGTGAAATCGGCGAGGTTTGCGTTAAGGGAAATAATGTATATAAGGGATACTGGAATAACCCTGAAGAAACGAAAAAGACCTTTCTTGAAGGGTGGTTTAGAACCGGAGACCTGGGATATCAGGACCCAAAGGATAACATGCGGCTTTATCTTGTTGGCCGATCAAAGGAAATGATTATCAGCGGGGGTTATAATGTTTACCCCAAAGAGGTTGAAAATTGTCTTGAAAAACAATCAGAAGTAATGGAATCCGCGGTTTTTGCACTACCTGACCCTGATTATGGGGAAAAAGTTGTTGCTGCCGTCATACTGAAAAATGACGCAAATATAACTGAAGAAAAACTGCGAATATTTTGTAAAAAAAACATAGCCTCCTACAAATGCCCCAAAAGCATATTTTTCCTGGATGAATTACCACGAAATGCAATGGGCAAAATTTTAAAAAATGAACTGCAAAATATCATTCTCAAAGGCTAATTCTTAAAATGGATAATCAGCAAAATAATAAAAAACATATAAATCTTTCAGGTTTTAAGATCAAGGCTCTCTATGACCCGAAAGATATTTCCCAAATTGATTTTGATAATGATATCGGGGAACCTGGTCAATATCCCTATACCAGGGGGGTTTATAAAACCATGTACCGCGAAAGGCCCTGGACTATCCGCCAGTTGGGCTCTTTAGATTCTCCTGCCCTGGCCAACGAGCGTATAAGGCAATTAATTGATATGGGAGCCACCGGGGTCAGCATCTGTTTTGATATGCCCACTATCATGGGAAGAGATTCAGATGATCCTTTGGCAGAAGGTGAGGTCGGGAGCTGCGGCGGTGTGGCTGTTGACAGTCTGGCGGATATGCGCAATTTACTTGATGGGATTGCATTGGACCAAATAAGCGTTAATCTGGTTTCCAACTCCCAGTCATCAGTCATTCTGGCAATGTTTGTTGCAGCAGCCAAAGAACAGGGAGCTGCGCTGGAAAAACTTAGCGGCACCATGCAAAATGATATTTTAAAAGAGTATCAGGCCCAAAAGTCTTTCTATTTCCCGCCAAGACCTTCCATGCGGTTAACCATTGATACCATAAGTTTTTGCAATAATTTTCTGCCGCGCTTCAATCCTGTCAGTATCAGTGGCTATCATCTGGCTTCGGCAGGGGCCACTCCTGTCCAGGAACTGGCTTTTACTCTGGCTAATGGTTTTACATATGTTGAGGAAGGAATCAAGGCCGGACTATCGGTAGACAGTTTTGCTCCGAGGCTCTCATTTTTCTTTAAAGTCCATAATGATTTTTTTGAAAATATTGCCAAATACCGGGCAGCTCGCCGCATTTGGGCCAAAATAATGCGGGAAAAATTTAAAGCCACTGATGAGCGTTCCCTGCGCTTTAGGGTTCATACTCAAACCTCGGGTTCTTCCCTTACTGCCCAGCAGGCTGAAAATAATATAATCAGGATCTCGCTGCAAGCCCTTTCCGCAACCCTGGCCGGAACCCAGTCTTTGCACACCAATGCCTTTGATGAAGCGCTTTCCATCCCGACTCCAAGATCTGAGCAGCTCGCTCTAAGAACCCAGCAAATTATAGCCCATGAAAGCGGTGTTACCAATACCATTGATCCTCTGGCTGGTTCATATTATGTTGAATCTCTAACCAACCAGATGGAAAAAGAGTGTAACCAGTATTTTAAAGAGATCGAAGGTCTGGGCGGAGTTATTTCAGCAATTGAAAAGGGATATTTTCAAAAAGAGATTTCAGATGCCGCGTTTAATTATCAACAGGATCTGGAACAAAAACAGCGAATTATTATTGGTCTCAATAAATATGTGCAAGAGGAAGACACTCAAGTCGAGCTAAGGGAAACAGATCCTGCCTTTGAAAAAAACAAAATAAAAAGCCTGATTGACCTTAAAAAAAGCAGAAATCCTGATTTGGTTAAAAATCATTTAAACAAGATCAAAAAGGTAATTCAGGGTTCGGATAATGTTATGCCTGTTTTGATTGCAGCAGTTGAAGCTGATCTCACGCTTGGTGAAATTATTGGGGTAATGCGGGAAGTATTTGGAGAATTTAAGGAAGAGTCTATTTATTAAGGAACGTGGAGGAAGTTATTTTGTCCTCGTTCCGAAACCTGTCAGGATAATTCATATGCTTAAAAAAAGAATTTTAATTGCAAAGCCTGGTTTAGACGGACATGACAGGGGCGCAAAAATCGTTGCAAGAGCTCTGCGTAATGCAGGTATGGAAGTAATTTATACCGGTCTTCACCAAACTCCCAAACATATAGTAAATACTGCAATTGATGAAGATGTGGATGCAATTGGTTTAAGTGTTCTGTCCGGCGCTCATAAAACCGTATTTGCCAAGGTAACCTCTCTTTTAAAAGAAAAAGGCGTTGAGGATTTACTGGTTTTCGGGGGCGGCACTATTCCCAAAAAGGATTGGAATTTATTAAAGGCCATGGGGGTCGGTGAAATATTTACTCCTGGAACCGACACTCAATCCATTATAGATTATCTAAATAATGCTATAGGAAAATAATAAAGATGACAAATCTCTTTAACAAAACAGCCCTTGATGAACTTGGCGAAAATAAAAAAACTTGGCAGGATAAATTTGATAAATCAAAAAAAATGGAGAATAAAAGCTACCAGACCCTGTCCGGCATTCCAGTAAAACCGCTTTACACTCCTGCTGACCTGCCTGATATGGATGTCTTGCAGGATCTTGGGTTTCCCGGTCAGGCTCCCTTTGTGCGCGGAGTTCATCCTACCATGTATCGCGGCCGCACCTGGACAATGCGACAATTAGCAGGCTATGGACCGCCCGAAGAAACCAATAAACGCTATAAACTTCTTTTAGATGAAGGTGCCACCGGTATTAATGGTATTTTTGACTACCCTACTTTGCGCGGTTATGATTCAACAGATCCCGTTGCCCAAGCTGATTGCGGACGAGGGGGCGTGGCAATTGATACCCTGGAAGATATGCGAATTCTATTTGACGGGATCCCTGTTGAAAAGGTCAGCAGCTCTCTTGTTACATGTCAGCCGATTTGTAATATTACTGTCCAATCCATGTATTTCGCCAATGCGAAAAACAGGGGAGTCGATCTGAACCATCTTACCGGAACCAGCCAGAATGATTTTTTAATGGAAACATGCATGGCAACCGCTCCAGGTGTTTTGCCTCCTTTTGCATCATTCAAATTGAGCTGCGATGCCATTGAATTTTGCGCTAAATATGCGGCCCGCTGGAACCCTATCAGTTTTGCCGGTTATAACTACCGTGAAACCGGCTGCCGGGCTGATCAGGAGATTGCCTTTGTGATCGCCAATGCCATTGCCTGCATTGATGAGATGCTTTCCAGGGGGTTGGATCTTGACAGTTTTGCACCTCGGCTCAGCTTTTTTCTTAACGGTCATAACGATTTTTTTGAAGAGATAGCCAAATATCGGGCTGCCAGAAGAATCTGGTGCAATATCATGCAAAACCGTTTTAAAACCAAAAATCCCCGTTCCCAGACTTTTAGATTTCATGTTCAAACCGCTGGTGTTGCTTTAACAGCCCAGCAGCCCTTAAATAACATTGCCAGAGCAGCTTACCACGCTCTTGCGGCAGTTATGGGAGGAGCTCAATCGGTTCATATTGATGGATATGATGAAGGCCTTTGCATTCCAACTGAACTATCGGCAATAACAGCATTGAGATCAAACCAGATCCTTCAGCTTGAAACCAGAGTAACCCAGACTATTGATCCATTAGGAGGTTCATATTTTATTGAATCTTTAACAAACCAGCTGGAAGAAAAGATATTAAATATTATCGCTGAAATCGACCAGCTTGGAGGAATTGTCAAGGCAACTGAAACCGGCTGGATTCATAACCAGGTGGCAGATGCCTCCTATGAATACCAGCAGGCGGTTGATAGAGGCGAAATTCCTGTGGTGGGCGTAAATTGCCATACCATGGAGGATGAAGTCCTGCCCATTGAGCTGTTTAAGGTACCTGAAACACTTGATATTCAAGCTCAAAAGCTTGCCCGCATAAAAAAGGAACGTAATAAGGATGAAGTTCAAAAAGCCATAGCTGATATTGCCCGTGGCTGCGAAAAAAATGAAAATTTAATGGAAATTATTATTGACGCAGTTCAATCCTTTATTACTGAAGGAGAAATTACTGATGTCCTGAAATCAAATTACGGAGTCTGGGATCCTCCGCTTTTTTAAAATATCCATGTAAATTTAAGGAAATAATTCAGATGCAAAATAAAAAAAGAGTATTAATCGCCCGTCTTGGTATGGATGCCCACTGGCGAGGCAGCGTTGTGGTCGCCAGAGCTATCAGGGATGCTGGTTTTGAAATTATCTATTTAGGCAATCAAACACCTGAGGCCATCGTAGAAATCGCGATTGAGGAAGATGTTGATATAATCGGACTCAGCACCCTTTCAGGCAACCACTTGATTTTGGCGCCCAAGGTCATTGAACTGCTTAAAACAAAAAAAATTGACGATAAAACTGTTATGATCGGAGGAACAATTCCACCGGATGACGTGCCCATTCTTAAAAAGGCAGGTGTTGCGGGCGTTTTCGGCCCAGGCTCACCTTTGGATAAAATTGTTGAATTTGTGGCTAAATCATAAGGTAATATAATATGAATTTTTTTTCAGAAAGAATTAGTTTTCTGCAAAAAAATATTAAAGCAAATAATATTGACGCTGCCTTGCTTTCGTACTCCAGATCCAGTCTTTATTACGCGGGGACTACCCACCCTGTAATTCTTATCATTACTCCTCATGACTATCACATGCTTATAATTCGGGGTTTACCCCTTGTTATGGCCGAGACAACTCTCAGTACCGATAAGATCAGTCAGGGCAGGGGATATAAGGATGTAAAAAAAATACTGCTTAAGATTGGGGTAAAAAGTGGCAACCTGGCTCTGGAGCTTGATATACTGCATGCTGATCAATATCTTCAAATCAAGCGGATTTTCTCTGAATTTAAAATAGTTGATATTGCACCCCTGATTTTTAACCAGAGAAGAATTAAAAGCCCTCTTGAGATAAATTTTACTAAAGAGGCTTGCCGTATCAATCATTGTGGGCATTTGCGAATTCTTGAAGTATTGCGGGAAGGAATGACTGAACTTGCGCTGTCTGCGGAAATAGAGCGAGCACATCGAAAGGCTGGCCATGAGGGCTATAATTTCATGCGCGGTTTTGATATTTACATGGGAACGGGCATTCTTGCCTCCGGCAATAATTTATCTAAAATAGCCGGCAAAATAGGAACTCTAACCGGAGTAGGCCTTAGCCCCTCAATTCCAATGGGTCCCTCAAATAAAATAATTCAAAAAGGAGAAATGATTGTTGCGGATTTTGCAACTCATCATAAGGGTTATCACAGTGATCAGAGTCGGACCTATGTACTTGGTAAACCTTCGTCTGGCTGTGTATCACTTTATAATGGTATGAAAGAAATAGCCGACCGAATTATAGATATTTTAAAACCAGGCATGAAATGCGATCATATTTACAAAACCGCTTTTCAAATTGCTGATCAGCTTGGGCTTGAGCCCTATTTTATGCGACTGGGAAATGAATCAAAACCAGTTACATTTATCGGTCATGGTGTAGGTCTTGAGGTAAACGAACCCCCTTTAATCAGTAAAATTAATAATGAAACCATTGAAGAGGGGATGGTTTTAGCCTTAGAGCTTGAAATGCGTGGCTCTGCCGGAGAAGTTGTAAAACTGGAAGACACTATTTTGGTTAGGTCCAAAAGCGTGGAAATTCTTACATTATCCCCAAGGACACTCTTTCAAATAGATTAGGCAATAATGTCAGCAT
>JASFBJ010000191.1 GCA_030149585.1 Desulfobacterales bacterium
GCCTGATACCTGAAATTGTCAGGCAGATGGAAGATGGCATAAAACAGGTAAAAGAATACGGTAAAAAGCTTGAGCAAAGGCATGGTAACCTGCGTTTGCAAAAATTTATAGTAGTGGCCTTAGGATTTGAGAGGATATGTTTTACAAAAATATAAGGCAGCTTATTTATGAACTGCAAACTTACATTTCGCTTTTTAAAAAATAATATTTACTAAAGTTTTCTACTTTATATCGCACTTTGTTTATCTATTCAATGGCGCACACGTTCATCCAAATGGTTATTGAATGTGATGAATTTTATACAAAAATTGACAAAAATGTTCCGCCTGAAGAATTTTTAGGATGGACGATTGTCCTCATGCATAGAGCCAGCCGATTCATTTGGGCAATGAGCTGCGGCAAATTTGGAGAGTTTATTATTTCCATTTGCCTAATGTTTATGGCGAATGTTGTGCTTTACCTGGTGCAGGGGCATTTATAATTGCCAGTAAGTAATAGCCTTTGTTTTTGCCTGTTCAGGAGTAAACATGCTTTTAATATCCACGATAATCGGTTTTCCTTTGCGGCAAAGTCCGGCAATTCCAGACATGCCCATTTTTTTATACTTTTTATGTGAAACCGCCAGAATAACCGCGTCAACATTTTTCAGAGCATCCATGTTGTTCAGGGTTAAACCATAATACTGCCTGGCTTCGGCTTTATCAGCCAAAGGGTCATGGGTAAGTACTTTGATGCCGTAATCTTCTAATTCAGATATGATATCAACTATTTTTGTGTTTCTAAGATCCGGCACATCCTCTTTAAAGGTGATTCCCAGAATAGCCACTTTAGCCCCGTGAACCTGTATTCCTTGTTTGATCATAATCTTTACGGTTCGTTCAGCTACATATTTGCTCATTCCATCGTTAATTCGCCGGCCGGCCAGAATCATCTCTGGATGATATCCTAAGGCCTCGGCCTTAAATGTCAGGTAATAAGGATCTACCCCAATACAGTGCCCACCAACCAGGCCAGGGCGAAATGGCAAAAAATTCCACTTTGTACCGGCAGCTTCCAGTACTTCCGTTGTATTGATATTCATGGTATCAAAAATCATGGAAAGCTCATTCATTAAGGCAATATTAAGATCGCGCTGGGTATTTTCAATTACCTTGGCAGCTTCTGCAACTTTAATTGATGAAGCCTCGTGAATGCCGGCTTTAACTACCTTGCCGTAAACTTTTGCCAGCATGGCAGTGGTAGCATCATCAGAACCTGAAACGATTTTCATTATATTTTCAAGGGTATGTACTGTGTCGCCAGGATTAATTCTTTCCGGTGAATATCCAACAGTAAAATCTCTGCCAAAGTTCAGGCCGGACTCTTTTTCAAGAATCGGCAGGCAGACTTCCTGGGTGGCTCCTGGATAAACAGTAGATTCAAAAATAACACAGGAGCCTTTGGCAAGATGCTCTCCAGTTAGTTTAGATGCGCTTCGCAGGGGATTAAGATCCGGAATCCGGTACTGGTCAATGGGGGTGGGCACGGCAACAATTATCATCCGGCAGTTGGCCAGTTCTCCGGCTTGGTCAGTATATAAAATTTCAGCATTTTTTAAAGATGGCCCATCAACTTCCAGGGTTTTATCAATGCCTGATTCAAGCTCTTTAATTCTATTTGTTTTAAGATCAAAACCTATCACCCTAAAGTGCTTTGAAAGGTGAACAGCCAGGGGCAGCCCCACATATCCCAGCCCGACAATTCCAATGCAATCTTTACCGGTAATTAATGATTCAAAGGTAACCATAGATATTTTTTCCTTTTATCCGTGTTCTTAATTTTCCAAACAAAATAATGGTTTTTTAGACCCCTCTTGCTTTTTAAGAGCGGCAAGACCCCTGTCCAAGAAGTTGGCGAGCCACTATTACTCTCTGAATATCGCTAACGCCCATGACTACCTGAGCACTGATCGCATGCTGATAAAGGGAACTGATATCAAACTCTGTGCTCAGACCGTAAGCGCCGTGGATTTCCATGGCAGTGGCTGTTATCTGCTTAACATCCTCGGCCACCAGAATTTTCAGTCTGGCAGAATCAATTGATATCTTTTCTCCAAGATCAACTTTAGCGCTTGTCGCAAATAAAAGGGCATTCATGGCAGCCAGTCTAACTGCCATGATTCCCAGTTTTCCCTGAATCAGTTGAAATTTTACTGCGATTGGAACTCCCCTGTGTTCTTTTTCCTTGGCATATTTGAGTGCAAGATCAACCGCTCTTTCCGCCAGTCCAATATACTCTGCGCAAAATACAATTTTTCCCATTGCTTCAGCCTTTAACAAAATTTCAAACCCCTGGCCCACCTGACCCAAAACATGATCATCCGGCACAAAGCAGTTCTTAAGATATATATCTCCATTATCCAGAAAAGGCATATGAAAAAACACCTCTCGTTTTCCAGGTTCATATTCCGGATCTGCAGAGTTCACTAGAAAGGCGCTGACCTGATCTCCGGTTTTAGCAAAAATAATTATATATTTGCCGATTTTGGAAAAGGTGATAAAGCGTTTAGAGCCGTTTAACAACCAGCCCCCGTCAACCTTGCGGGCCACGGTTTGCAGTTGTTTGGGATCAGATCCGGTCTGGCTTTCAGTAAAGGCAAATCCACCCGAAGTCTTTAGAGAAATCAAAGACGGCAGATAATCCTTTTTCACGGAATCAGAACCGTAATTAAGCAGTACCCAGCCAACCAGCGCATTTTGGGTAAGCATCATGGCGGGCACAAAAGAACCATAGCCCAGTTCTTTGGCTGCTATAACCAGGCCGGTAAAAGAGCCTTTGGATCCCCCATATTTTTCAGGAAAATAGATTTTTAAAAGTTCAAGTCCTAAAAATTTATTCAGCGTTACCGCGGGCAGGCAACCTGTTTTTTCAATTTCTCCCCTGTTTGGTAAAATTTCATTGGTGACAAATTTACGAACTGTTTTTTGGATTTCCATCTCTTCAAAACTGAAAGAGCAAGTCATGAGGCCTTCTCCTTATAAAATTATTTCACCTGAAGTCTATTGGTTATTAACAAGAAAATCACTATAATTTGAAAGTTTGGCCAGTACTCTGGCCGCCTGGGAACTGGTTTCATAGATTGGAATGCTGTTTTCTTCTAAAAAACTGATATGTTCAGCGCCCTTTTGTCCATGAAGGCCCACTAAAATTCCAACTATTGGTTTATTATATTTTTTTCTTAATCCAACTATCTGTTTTGCCATCTCCATTTCCTGAGGTCCCATGGAACCATAGGCTGTTTTATTCAACTGATCAGACAGTTCCGGGTCCATCCGCAATTTAACTTTGCTGTACAAAGAATCAAATGCCGGCAAAACACAGATCAGCATATCAATATTATCATCTTCCAAAAGCACTTCAATTGCTCTGATGAGCATAAAAAAATCGCCGTCAAGACCGGCTCCGGTAATATCTACTGGATTACTTCGGCTCCAAAATGGTGGTAAAACCTTATCAAGTTTCTCAAGACTTTCTTTTGTCAGGTCCGGCACTTGTAATCCGTTTTTTGAGCAGGCATCAGACACAAGGACTCCGGTGCCACCCCATGCTCCTGTAATGCCGACATTTTTTCCCTTGGGCAAAGCCAGCAAACTAAAGGCCTTGGCAAGATCAATTAAATCTTTTTCATCCAGAGCTCTTATCATGCCGGCCTGTGAAATGGCTGATTCAAAAATCTCTGCTGAACCGGCAATCGAGCCGGTATGCGAACCAGCGGCCCGTGCCCCGGCCATGGTGGTGCCACCTTTCAGTATAATTACGGGTTTGAGTCTGGCAGCTTCTTTGGTAACCGATAAAAACCTCTTGCCGTTTTTTATTCCTTCGATAAATGCTGTAATAACTTTTGTTTTAGGATCAACAGCAAGGTATTCAATAAAATCTTCAGCATGCAGATCAGCTTCATTGCCGCTGCTTATAAATCTGGAAATTCCAATACCCTGTTCCGACCCATAACACGCAATTAATGAACCAACCGTTCCGGACTGGGAAATAATTGAAACATCACCTGCTTTTGGAATCAGCATATTCATTAAAGCATGCAAGCTTGCTTCGGAGCTGGTTAACCCCATACAATTGGGGCCGATAAGTCGCATATTATTTTTCCGGGCTATTTTAATTATTTTTTCCTCTTCTTTTTTACCTTTAAGGCTTATTTCGCCAAAACCGGAAGAGATAATACTGACAAAACCAATTGCTGCTTTAGCGCATTCAGCAATGATAGCCTGGACAAATTCCGCTCTTACACATATTATCACCAAATCTGCTTTGGAAGGCGTTGAAAACAGGTCAGGGTAGGCTGTAAGACCTAAAATAGATGTTTCCTTGCGATTAATTGGATATAAATTTCCCTTATACCCCCCTGCTATAATACTAAAAAGAATAGCTGTTCCAGTTTTGGAAAAAGATTTTGAAGCGCCAATAACAGCTATACTTTGAGGGTTAAATAATGAATTAAACTCAGCTAATTTATCTGTCATTAAACATTCTCCTGAGCTAAAGAGCCCTTAAAAAATTTTTAAAAATGGGTCTTAAAAAAATAAAAGTGTAAGGAAAAGCAGATTATGTGTCAAGTGAAAATCCATTTGTTGAGCTAAACGCTGCCTAAATCCTCTGTCTAAAAAAGGTTGACTAATATACTCGGGCAGCATATAAATAGTCTCCATTCAGGCATTAAATAATAAAATCTGTCTTTTAGGATTTATCTGCAACCTGAAGTCGCATCTGACCCATCCGCCCATTATAAATTTGAAGCATTTTTTTATATAAGAATAAAAATTCTATTTGAAAGCCGACAGGGAGACAAATTATGACCGACAAAGGTAAAAATTTAAAGCTTATTGTCGCCAATTGCAGTGGCTTTTTTGGTGATAAAATCACTGCGGCCAGGGAGATGATCGAGGGCGGGCCTGTTGATGTTTTAACAGGAGATTATCTTGCCGAACTTACAATGGCGATCCTCATGAAAAGACGACTTAAAAATCCAAAAGGAGGCTATGCCAACACCTTTTTAATCCAAATGGAACATATTATGGCCCAATGTCTTGATCAACAAATAAAGGTAGTCGTCAATGCCGGAGGTCTTGATCCCAGAGGTATGGCCGAAGATCTTCAATTAATAGCTGATAAGCTGGGGCTGGATCCAAAGATTGCATTTATTGAAGGCGATGATCTTTTGCCTCGTTTAGCAGAACTTCAGGAAAAGGGAGAAAGCTTTTCTCATCTGGACAAGGATATACCACTTACAGAAGCTAAAGCAAAAACCTTAACAGCTAATGCTTATCTGGGTGGCTGGGGAATTACGCAGGCATTAAAACAGGGTGCGGATATTATAATTGGTGGGCGTATTGCTGATGCTTCTCTGGTAGTAGGACCTGCGGCCTGGAAATTTGACTGGCAAAAAAATGACTGGGATAAACTTGCCGGAGCAGTGGTGGCAGGACATATCATTGAATGCAGCTCCCAGGCCACTGGCGGGAATTACTCTTTTATTGAAGAAGTACCCTCTTTTAAAAATGTCGGTTTTCCCATAGCTGAAATATATCCTGACGGCTCCAGTGTTATTACCAAGCACCCCGACACTGGTGGTTTGGTATCAGTGGGCACGGTTACAGCACAACTGCTTTATGAAATTAAAGGGCCTGGCTATCTGACCCCGGATGTGATTGCCAGGTTTGATACCATTTCCATCACCCAGGCAGGCCCCGACCAAGTGGCTATTCAAGACGTAAAGGGCGAGCCTCCAACTGCCACCAGCAAAGTCTGTATAAATAATGTTGGTGGTTTTAAAAATACCATGACAATTATTTTAACCGGCCTGGATGTAGTTAAAAAAGGCAAGCTTTTTGAAGAGATTCTATTTAACAGCTTAGGTGGCAAACAGCGTTTTGAAGAAGTTGATGTTCACTTATTTCGTTCTGATCAGCCTGACCCTGTCTGCAATGAAGATGCCATGGCTTATCTGCGCATTGCTGTTAAAGATAAGGATCCCAAATTAGTGGGTCAGGAGTTTACATCCAGGTTAAATGAGCTGTTTTTGTCTAGTATCCCCGGTTTTACAACGACCACCCAGCCCACCAAAGCTTCGCCGACTATCTCGCACTGGCCGGCGCTGGTGAAAAGTAAATATATTAATCACATTATGGTGATGGATGGTCAAGAAACAGCCATTGCCATGACATTGCCGGAGCCTGATTTTATTTCACCAGCCCCCAAAGAGGTTGCGTTGCCTTTAATTAAAACTGAAAAAACCGTATCAGCTCCATTGGGACGCCTTTTTGCAGCGCGATCCGGTGATAAAGGAGGTAATGCTAATCTGGGAATCTGGGGTAAAACTCCTCAGACTTTCTCTTTTTTAAAGCAATTTTTGACCATTGAAAAATTAAAAGACCTCTTACCGGATTTACAGGAGTTTGAAATAGAACGCTATGAGCTGTGTAATCTGCTGGCGCTCAATTTTTTTATCAAGGGCTTTTTAGGAAATGGGATAGCAGACTCAATCAAAAGCGATCCCCAGGCAAAAACTCTTGGAGAATATCTTCGCGCCAAAATTATCGATCTGCCGGAATCTATTTTATAACCATCGGTAAAATAATCAGATGCAATCAAGTCCTGAAATAATTTATCTTAAAATCTATATAAGAAAGGAAGACAAAAATGAAACAGATATGCAAAGATCTCGCGGCTGAGCATGAAGCTCTTGACCAGGTTGTGGCAAATCTTGATGAAAAAGGCTGGAGTACTGTCACCTATTGCTGGGGATGGACTGTCCGGGATGAGATCAGCCATTTAGCCTATATTGACGGCACTTCAAAACTGGCTGTCGTTGATAAGGATGCTTTTCTAAAACGTGTTAAGGAGATGCCGGCCGATTTTGATAAATTTCATAACCTTGTTATAAGTTCCGGCCGGGATAAATCCGGTACTGAAATGCTGCACTGGTAGCGGTAAAAGCG
>JASFBJ010000192.1 GCA_030149585.1 Desulfobacterales bacterium
ACCAGGCTCAAATTCCCAGCAATACAACAACTTTTGTGGTGGATAACAGGGTTGATCTAACAGTTGCTAATATTGCAGATGCCACTGTGATTCCAGGAAGTAACGATCAGGTTATAGCTTATAGCCTTACCAATACAGGTAATACTACCCAGGGTTATTCAATTATATTCAGCGATGGAACCGATGATTTTGATATGAATAATGTTAGAATTTATCTGGATGTAAACAACAGTGGCACTCTTGACACAGGAGATACCTTATACACAATTGGTACTCGTATTGCTGATGTGATAGCTGATGGCATAATTCAGGTTCTGATTGTGGCTGATACACCCCTTACATCTACGGATAGCCAGACCGCTGCTTATAATTTGATTGCTACGACCCTTGATGCAGGAACCACAACTCCTACAACTGCGGATGCCGGAGCTGATGACCCTAACACAGTTCAGGTAGTCTTTGGAGACGGAGCCGGCACAGATGATATTGTCCGGGATGGGGTTCATTCCGCTCTTGCGACCTATACTGTTTCTTCCGCTGCACTGACAGTTACCAAGAGCTTTATAGTGGTAAGCGATCCATTTAACGGTACTACAAATCCCAAAGCGATTCCCGGAGCAACTATTCGCTATACAATCCTTATTAATAATACAGGATCTTCAGATGCTACTGCTGTCACTGTGGTCGATGTCACACCGGCTGATACAACCTATGCCGGCGGTTCAATCACTCTTGGTGGTGCTCCCTTGACCGACGTAAATGGTGATGATGCCGGAGATTATGGAACCACAAATGGCAATGCTGTTACAGTTATAATTCCAACTTTGGCAAGTGCTGGTTCATCAACCATCACCTTTGATGTTGTTATTGATTAATTAAATTATTATGTACTTATCTGTCTTGCCATATTGCGCTGTCCGATTTTTAATTTCCGGCAAATATTCCGGAGAGAGAATTGGGCTGCGCCCGGGCAAGAGAGTTTTTCCTTTATTTTTAATTCCGGCTTTAATCCTTCTAATAATAATGAGCCTGCTGCAACCAGCAATTTCTTTGGCAGTTTCACCTGGAACTGTTATTACCAACTTTGCTACGGGAAATTACAGGTTTGGAACCAGTTTAAATCAAATTGCCTTATCAAATCCTGTGGAACTAACCACCATAATTATTCGCACATCCGCTGTCCTGGAATTATTGCAATATTCACCCAATCTGCCGGGTTCAGAACATCTTTTGGTGCCGCCCAGCCAGGTCAGTATCGGCAGCATCGGGGCCCAGAATGTACAACAGATTCAGCAAATTTATCCAGCAGGTTCTAATACGCAGCCCATTGATCTGAGCGTGCCGGTTCCCCTGACTCCGGCAAGTGTTTATCATCAGAGTGAACCGATTTTTATCCGGCTCGAGGATCAGGATCAAAATATATACTCCCAGATAGTTGATACTGTCTGGGTGATAATCAACATAAACTCCAGTGAAGAAAGTGAACTCCTGCAATTAAGCGAAACAAGCCCCAACAGCGGTGTTTTTATCGGCTATATCCAGTCTTCAGGTGCTGATCAGCCAATATCCAATAACGGTGTTTTAACGGTAAATGCCGGTCAGGAGATAACCGCCGGTTATGTGGATCCGGCTGACAGTTCTGATACAGTATCAACCACTGTGCTGGTAGATCCATTTGGACTGGTATTTGACAGTCGCACAGGCCTGCCCTTAAATGGTGCCCGAATAAGGTTGATTAACACTGAAACAGGGCAGCCCGCCACAATTTTTGGGGATGATGGGATAAGCAGTTTTCCATCTGACATTATATCCGGGTCCAGCCTTGAAGATTCCAGTGGGCATCAGTATAATTTTGCGCAAGGCCATTATCGCTTTCCCTTTGTTTTACCTGGAACCTATCGCATTGAGGTTATTCCGCCAAACAGCTATACTGCGCCTTCTGTTATTGCTACAGCAGATCTGCAAACCCTGCCTGGAGCGCCTTTTGTAATTGCTGAACCCGGCTCCAGAGGGGAAGAGTTTATTATCAACCCTGGCCCGGCAATTCAAATTGATATCCCGCTGGACCCAAAACAGAATAAAATCTGGCTCACAAAAACCGTTAATCAGGATATAGCTGCTGTGGGAGATTTTATTCAATATACGATTGAAATTGAAAATACATCGGAAGATCTTATAAACTCTTTGCAGATTTTCGATCTTTTACCCCTGGGCTTTTATTTTAAAAAGGGATCAGCAAGGCAAAACAGCCAAAAGCTTGCAAACCCAGGCATCTCCAAAAATGGCCGCCAGCTTGAATTCAGCTTAACCAATCTTATTGCCGGAGAAACTTTAAAGCTGAGCTATGTCATCCAGATCGCTGCCGGCGCTAAACCGGGCAGGGCAATAAATCTTGCCTGGGCTCATGGCAGTGGCGGCGCGGTATCGAATCAGGCAAGAGCTGTCGTGGAAGTAACTGAAGATCTTTTCAGCACTCATAATATAATTATCGGACGGGTGATAATAGATGATTGCAGGGATTTAAAAGATGACTCTGCCAAAGGTCTTGCCAATGTGCAGCTCTTTTTAGAAGATGGAACCTGCGTTATAAGTGATGAACTGGGCCGGTTTCATTTTGAAGGTGTTAAAAAAGGCACGCATGTGGTCCAGCTTGATATAGACAGCCTGCCGGACTCATATGAAATTGCTTTTTGTGAGAAAAATACCCGTTTTGCCGGCAGGCCCTTTTCCCGTTTTGTAGATCTTCAGGGGGGAACTCTCTGGCGTACTGATTTTTATGTTAAAAAAAAGGCACGCCCCATCGGCAAGACAAGTCTTGAATTGAAAAGCAAAGTTCATGATCAGCAGGCGACCTATACTATCAATTTAAATGGCCAAAAAATTCCCCTTTCTAATCTGCGCCTGACCCTTATTTTACCGGAAGCTGTCACCTATTTAAAGGGCAGCAGCCAAATCGGAAATAACCTGCTGGCTGATCCAGCTATTATTTCTAATGTTATCACCTATTACCTGGGGGATATGCCTGCTGACTGGAGCCGCTTTTTGACCTTTGAAGCAGGTCTAAAAAATAATGTCCAGCCAGGTTCTTTGATAACCAAAGCCCTGTTGACTTTCGATAGCCCGACCCAAAAAAATCAAAGAACTCTGGTGGCTGATAACCGGCTCTCTTTAAAACTTCAAAAAGAAAAATATATTGAACCACTGATTATTCTGCGGCCCAGATTTTCATCTTTTAGCGCAGATTTGCAAGAGATCGACAAAAGCACCATGAGAAATCTTGCAGACAGGCTAAGGGAACACAACATTATTAAACTTGAGGTTATAGGTCATTCCGATAATCTACCGATTCGTTTGCGAAGCCGCAATCTATATGCGAATAATTGGGCTTTATCAAAGGCCAGGGCCCAAAGCGTGGCTGATTATCTCAGTAAAATATTAAAAATTAATGCTGAAAATATTATAGTCAGCGGCAAAGGGCCTGATGAACCAGTTGGTTCACATCAAAGCGCCAGAGGCCGAGCTTTAAATCGGAGGGTGGAGATAAGGCTCCATACTGCAACTGAAAAAATAAAACCTTTATTTGAAGCAGAAAAATCTTTGGGTAAAGTGGAGACAATCGTACAGGGGTCAAGACAAGGAGAAAAACAAGCGCCAATAACCAAATCTTTAGCTGAAACTGCATCACCGGATTTTGGCCCGGCCTGGCTGGAAAAAGCTGAACCTGGATTTAACTGGCTATTACCTGAAAAAGGATACCTGCCTTCGATACCAAGCCTAAAACTGGCAGTCAAACATGATCCCGGCAACAAACTGGTGCTTTTACTCAATAAAAAACAGGTCAGCCTCTTGAATTTTACTGGATTAAGTAAAAACAAAGCCAATACAGTGGCTGTCAGCCGCTGGGCAGGGGTAGATCTGGCCAAAGGCGATAATTTTTTTGAAATCCTATCCTTTGATCAAAATGGTAAGGAAATTGACCGTCTTAAAAAAACTGTCCACTACTCCGGGCCACCTTATTTTGCCGTGGTGCTTCCTGAAAAATCAGTTTTACTGGCCAATGGTAAAGATTCTCCGCTGATTGCAGTTCAATTGACTGATCAAAGCAATTTTCCAGCCAGGACAGGAATTATTGGTGAATTTTCAGTGGATAGCCCTTACCAGGTATTTGATCTTGAAGCTGGTGATAGAAATCTTTTGGCCGGTCATTCCGGTCAAAAGCCCCGCTATCAGGTCGGGCCAGACGGTATTACCTATATTAAACTTAAGCCCACAACCAAATCGGGTGAGGTGGTATTGACCTTACCTCTGGCAAAAAACACTGAGACCTTGCGGGTCTGGCTGGAACCTGTGCCAAGAGACTGGATTATGGTGGGCATGGCTGAGGGAACCTTTGGGTATAATACGCTTGACGGTAATATGGAAAATCTTGACCAGCATGATATTAATGAGAATTTCTATAATGAAAACAGGCTGGCTTTTTATGCCAAAGGCAAAATTAAGGGCAAATGGCTCTTGACCATGGCCTATGACAGTGAAAAAGAATATCGCGATAAAGATAATAAACTTTTTCAAATAATTGATCCTGACACATATTTCACCCTTTATGGAGATGCTACGGATCAGAACTATGATGCCTCAAGTATTCGCAAGCTATATCTTAAAATTGAAAAGCAACATTTTTACGCCATGTTCGGGGATTATCAAACCAGCCTGACAATTACTGAACTGAGCCGCTATAATCGCAGCTTTAATGGATTAAAATCTGAATATAATTCTGACAGATATCAGTTTAATCTATTTGCCGCTGATACTGATCAAGCATTTATTAAAGATGAAATTCAAGGTGATGGAACATCCGGTCTCTATCGGCTTTCCCGTAAATCAATTATAATCAATTCAGAAAAAATTGTTATTGAGACCCGCAACCGTTTTCATTCTGAAGACATAATCAAAACACAGACCTTGACCCGTCATATTGATTATAATATCGACTATGACTATGGTACAATATTCTTTAAATTTCCCATATTCAGCCGAGATCAGCATTTCAATCCAATCTATATTGTGGCGGATTATGAAACTGATTCAAGCGAGAACGAGTCTTATACCTATGGTGGACGCGGCGCTGTTAAACTGGCCAATCAAAAAATTGAAATAGGGGCCACCTATATTCATCAGGGACCTGATAATAATAAAATTGATTTAACAGGTCTGGATACCACGCTAAAATTAAGCAGGACCTTCCAGCTCAAAGTTGAATTTGCAACCACTCTTAAAAATCAGGACGGCAATCAAAACTCTGATAATGCCTGGCTCACAGAAATTACCCATCAAGGTAAAAATCTTGATGCAAAAGTATATTTACGGGAAATCGAAACAGGATTTGGTCTTGGTCAGCAAAATGCAAGTGAAAGCGGCACTCGCAAAATAGGAGCTGATCTAATTTATCAGCTTAGTAAAGAGGTTTCACTTGAAGGTCAATTTTCCCGCCAATATAATTTAAATAATGAGGATAAAAGAGACCTCGCGGAAACCCTTTTTAAATATACTCAAGAGCAATACACACTCCATGGTGGGCTGCGCTTTGCAAGAAATAGAAACGGTAGCCTGGACAGCGCTGATGATAAAAAATCAAGCCAGATTCTGGCAGGAGTTCAGCGCAATTTTTTTAATAAACGTCTGTTGTTGAGAGCTGGTCGTGAGCAATCCATTGAAGGAAATAATGCTGATCCGGATTATCCTACCCGTACGATTTTAGGAGCTGATTATAAATTATCCGATCCTGTCAGCCTGTATGCGGAGCAAGAATTTACCGAAGGTGAAAACCAGGATACCCAAAGCACCCGACTGGGCTTAAAATCAACTCCATGGCAGGGGGGCCAGTTGGGAACATCCGCCCAGCGGGATTATACTGAAAATGATGACCGCCTTTTTGCCAATCTGGGACTGACCCAAACCTTTAAAATTAATTCAAAATGGAGTGTGGACGGGGGTCTTGATAACAGCCGGACAATAAGTCATTCAGGCACCCTGGCTGATGCATCAGCCAATGAAAATGATCATGATTATACGGCTGTTTCCCTTGGAGCCGCCTATAAACAGAAAAACTACTCATTTACTTCACGGGCTGAAACCAGGTTTAGCGATCATGAAGAAAAACAGAATTTTTTAAGCGGCATGAGCTGTGAGGTCAAAGAAGGTCTCGGCATAGGAATGGGTGGCAGGGTCTCATTCACAGATTCAGATGATAATATTCAAACAACAAAGGGAAATATCAGAATAGGAACAGCCTTTAGACCCCGCAAAATTCGTCTGACCATACTGGACCGTCTTGATTATAAATTTGAAAAAATTGATCAAAACAGTTCTACAAATCGCAACCGCAAAGTGGTTAATAATTTTAACGCCAATTATAAAATTAAAGCAAAAATTCAGCTTGGATTTCAATATGGCGCCAAATACGTTCTTGCCACCTTTGATGATAAGGCTTATTCCGGATATACTGATTTAACGGGGCTGGAACTGCGTTACGATCTTACCAGACGCTGGGACATCGGGATTCAGGGAGCTGCTCTTAAGTCCTGGCAGGCTGGTCAGATTAAATACAGCAACGGCATTTCTATAGGCCATTCAATCATAAAAAATGCCTGGCTGAGTATCGGGTATAATTTTAACGGCTTTAATGATAATGATTTTAAAGGCGGCAGTTATACAGCCCAGGGGCCGTTTGTTAAATTTAGATTTAAATTTGATCAGCAAACAGTCAAGGATGCTGTAACCTGGTTTGAAGGTTGACTTATTCCAGTAAATTCAAGTATAAGCAAAAAGATAATAAAATAAGTACTTTTATATGTTTTTCTAAATTGATAAGCGCCTTGAATGATACTGAATTTATTTTTTTTTATAACTGGTCTGTTTCTTTTATATTTTTGTGCGGGCTGGCTTGTCAGCGGCTCTTCCGGGCTGGCTAAAA
>JASFBJ010000452.1 GCA_030149585.1 Desulfobacterales bacterium
CGAATCACGGCTGCCTGGCAGCAATGGGCCATTCATGAATTACCCCATTATAAGGCGGCGGAATTTTGTCCGGATATCGATAAAACCGGATGGCTGGTGCTGGGGAACAAGGATGTATACGGAATGGTGAGAAATCATGCTCAACGCTCAATGAATATGCAGCCGGATGAATTGAATCCGGTAATCTATGCCCCGACCATAACCGATTCCACCATGGCTCCTCCAGGCAAGCATTATTGCGGCACGGAGGATTTTGTGCTGGGGGCGGATCAACTCTCGGAAAAAGAATGGCGGGAGTATAAAAAGGAGTTTAATGAGAAGATGATGGAGACCTGGCATGAATACGCCCCCAACATGACCTGGGATAATGTAGTGGGTTGCTCGCCCGATATGCCCATTGATTGTTGCAACGTAAGGCAGACGGCCCCGACCGGGAACTGGGCGACCATAGACCTTATCCCGTCGCAGGTAGGAAGGTGGAGACCGGTGCCTGAGCTGGCACGCCATAAAATACCCGGCATCAGCGGTCTTTATGCCACCGGAGCGGCCTGGCCCCCCACTGCCTGCGCTTCTGCTTCACAGGGATATACCTGTTATAAAGTTATTGTTGAGGACTTCAATCTGGAGAGATTTTGGGAGAAAAAAGGTTATTCCTACTAAACAATTACGGTATCTGTTCACAGTTCACGGTTCATGGTTTGCAGTTAATAGTTGGTAAAAACCTGGTTCTAAGATGTAATTCAGTGTCATTAGAGCCTCTTGCAGAAACAAGAATATTTTTGAATTATTTTGGCAAATTGAGGAGTAATTACAGCAAAAAAACTGTTTCTATGGTATAATGTAACTAATTGAATTAACTTAAGAATTAGTCAAAATCAGGAGACAGTTTAATGGATAAATTATCACATATTTGGTTTAAGATTCAAGGGGTTCTTTTCCCCTTTTTAGAAAAAGAGATCGAGGAGCCACTTACCGACAAGTTGAGGCAACTGGTAAAAACCCTGGAATTGATACGGATTGAGGGTTTTGTTCATACCCCGGATTACTGGCATGGACAATCCCCCAAGAACCGCAAACAAATAGCGAGGTCATTTGTAGCAAAAGCGGTTTACAACATGACCACCACAAGGGAATTAATCGACAGGTTAAAAACGACACCAGCTCTGCGAAGAATATGCGGTTGGGAAAAAATCCGTCAGATCCCTCACGAATCATCTTTTTCACGGGCCTTTGCAGAATTCGCCCAAAACGGCATAGCCCGGATTGTTCATGAGAGTCTTGTTAAAGAACACTTAAAAGATCGCCTGGTTGGCCACATTTCCCGGGATTCTACAGCAATCAAAGCCCGGGAAAAGCCTCAAAAAAAGAAAAAGATTGCCGGAGAATCCAGTGCAAAAAAACAGCGAGGCCGTCCCAAAAAAGGGGAAAACCGAGCAAAAGAACCCACACGTCTTGAACGGCAACAATCAATGACGATAGAAAAAATGTTAGAAGACTTGCCTGAAAGTTGTGATGTCGGCACAAAGAAAAACAGCAAAGGCTATAAGGAAACCTGGATTGGATATAAACTGCATATTGACGCCGCGGACGGTCATATTCCGGTGAGCTGTGTTTTGACCTCGGCATCCGTACATGACAGCCAGGTGGCATTGCCTCTGGCGGAAATGACGAATCAACGGGTGACAAGTCTTTATGACCTGATGGATTCCGCGTATGATGCACCAATTATAAGGGAACATAGTAAATCATTGGGCCATGTTCCCATAATCGATATCAACCCCCGCGGTAACAAAAAACTGAAAGAGGAGCTAAAGGCGGAAGATCAACGATTTAATTTTATAAACTTTGAAGAACCCGAAGATAGACGTTACAACGAAAGATCAAATGTCGAAAGAGTCAATGGTCGGCTAAAGGACGAATTCGGCGGCAGAATGATCCGGGTTCGAGGTTGCGCCAAGGTGATGACACATTTAATGTTCGGCATCCTGGCATTAACAGCGGATCAACTGTTCCGTTTCATTGCATAGGATTTCTTTATACGCAAAATATTAAAAAATTATGCCCTTGAAACGGGTTAATGGATAGGTATTCGCTTAAAAAGGGTAAAATACAATTTTATAGTTTAACTGTGCGAAAAGCATCCAAAGGAAGTCAAAAAAACAAAAAATAGTGATCGTTCTAAATAGAGGCGTTGTTTCTGCAAGAGGCTC
>JASFBJ010000193.1 GCA_030149585.1 Desulfobacterales bacterium
GTAAATAACGGGCAACGGCATTTGCACGCTCCTGAGACAAATTTAAATTCTCCTTACTGTCTCCTCGAATACTGGTATGCCCTTTTATTATAACGCGAAAGTTGGGATAATGTTTCAATCGTTCAACAACCTGATCCACCACTTTTTTGGACAGCAAATCAAGTTCAAAAGCTCCGCGCTGAAATATAATGGGCTCAACTTTAAGAGTCCCCACCTCTTTTAAAGAGTTCCAGCCCGCATCATCAAGCTCAGAAAAACGTGCCTCAATAGAATTAAGAGGAATGGAATTTCCATTGCCGGATTTTGGCAGGGTAAAACCTGTAATGCCCTGGGTAAACAATTTTTCTAAAAATGAGCGATTGGTTAAACGATAGGGATCTTCATCAGGAAAAGGATTAGCTGAAAAATCTCCGGCACTTATCAGCACCCGGGCAGTTGACTCAATAGTCTCTACCAGGCCTTCTGTCGCAAAATTTCCGGGGCTTGCTATATCAAACCATTTTTCGCAATTTTCATTAAAATTAACCCAATGAACCCCTTTAAGCATGGATTTGACGGATGCTGAATCTAATCTTGCGGTTTTGCCGACATCCTTGATCAACAGATCGTTATTATCACGATATTTTTTTAAGGCCTTAAAATAATTATTTACCACCAGCCGAACAACTCCAGGATTATTTTGAGCATATTTCCGATTAACTATCAAAATATCAACAATCAATTTTTCAGTATCTTCTGTTCCTAAAAGTTTGATCAAGCCTTTTTTCTTAAGAGCCAGTGAAACATCCGGTTCCCAGCAAACAGCAATATCCGCTTCACCTGATAATAATTTTTGCCGGGCCATGGCAGAGCCATCAGTTTCTATCCGCAAATCTCCGGAAGGAAGTAATTCCGGCAGATTAAAATGATCTGAAGCTGATTTTAAAAGATAATGACTGGGGCTTTCAGGTGTAAAAGCAATTCTGATATCTGTTTTCCCCTGTAATTGTTTTAAACTGGCAACCTTATCCTGCCTTGCAAGAATCGCGTCGCCCCCTTTGGACTCATCAATTACCATTATAATAGTGCCCGGATAATTATATTGTGCTGCATTTAAAATATAAGAGTCCACAGTACCAACGGCAAAATCAATCTCACCTTTTTTAAGACGCTCCATTCTCTTTTTATAATCCGCCTGGTCATCCTCACATATCAGAGTATATCCTGATTTGCGCATCAGATTTTTCATTTCAGGAGAATTGATTAAAAAATAACCAATCCAGTTATCAACGGCTATTTTAATCTTTCCTTTGGTCTTGACTGCATCACTGGTAGCTTTTTGCTGTTTTGCCTCATATTTGGGAAAAATCAGCTTTACACCGACAGCGCCAATTACAACCAGCACAAATATAACCAAAGCACCGGTAATATTTTTATTCATAAAACCGCCTCATAAAATATTTTCTACTCATTAAACTCAGCTTCATCAAATGCCTTTGCTTCAGCCAAAACCTGTTTTAACCCCTGACGCAGTTGAGCCGGATTATCAGCAGCCTTATAAATGGTCTTGCCGGGTTGATTTAAAGTATGATTTTTACCAATACAAAAACCAATGCTGTAAATATTTATCGGTGTTTTATTTAAAATATAATTTACATACCGGGACAACTTGTCTGCATCATTTGCAATGCCGTCGGTTACCACAACTATTGTGTATTCACCATAACCAAGCTGCTCTTTACCCTGATGTGTAAAAGCTTTATACGCCTTTCCAAAAGCATTGGACAAAGGCGTGCCGCCTCCTGCAATAATGTCTTTAACTGTAGAGTTAAATTTATCAGTATGTCCTGCAGTCAGTGGTAAAATTATCCACTTATTATTATGAAAGGCTATTAAACCCAGATTCGCGTCCGGTGGTACGGTTTTTGACCACTCCATTACAGCCTCTATGGCAACAGCAATCTTTTGGCGGCCCGCGGAACAACCAGTTTCACGCATACTGCCGGAACCATCAAAAACCAGAATATAATTTTTTGCAGTCAAATTATGTGCAAGATTGATTTCCTGCTCATTATCCCCGTCAAAAGGCCAAACCCGGCTTTTAAGTGTGGTTGCCCGGGATTTGGAATTGGTTTTATTTTCCACCTGAGTCTGTTGTTGTTTTTTAACAACCGGCTTTGGCGTTTTTGAAGGAGCTGGAGGCTGCGGAGTTTTTTCACCACAGTTGAGGATAATTGCGAATAATAATATTGGTACTAAATAAAATATCTTTTTCATGTTCGACCCTCCTTGTTAATCCAGGGGTTCAAAAACAGATTCTTCGGCTTCAATCTGTATAATTCTGAAAATGACTCTCATATTACTTAGCCACTGCTCCTTATTTTTAGGCATTGGAAATTTTGGTTGATTAATTCCATAGCCAATAACGGTAAACTGGCTTTCATCCAGAGGCACACCATTTTTTTGAGCATCTTTGATAATGCTGTTTCGAACTGTCAGGGCACGATTCATGCTTAAATTTTTAGCGGCCTGCTTTGTTCTCCTTAAAATAATTGGTGTGGCGCCCTTTTTTTCCAGTTTATTATATTTATGGGGGTCACTATGCCCCTCGATTATAATGATTGCTCCTCCATATGTTGCGGCCAGCTCAACAATTTTATTAAACTCAGCCGCATAAATATCTTCGGAAAAAACTTTCTGGTTAGGTTTAAAATTGATCTCAAAACTAAACAGCTCACCTTCATTCAGTGTTCCCAAAGCCTGTTTTCTGGCTACTACTTTTGCAACCGCATCTTTTTTAAATCTGGGACTGGCCACAGTATCAATGCCGCTTAATCCAGCTCTAAAATTATCATAATCCCAGTGAGCCTGCGCTAAATCGTGTTTTTGGTTTAGCAGACCCGCCGCGATAAAGGCGGCCTGAATCTCTTTAGTCAGATGATTTAAATTGCGAGGCCATTTTTCATCCCCAAAAAATTTAACATTCCCTTGAAATCCTGCAAATTCACAATCGCCATATAAAGCTGCTGCATCTCCTGTGGCCTGAGAACTATCGAGCAGAATCCCGGCAGCTGATCCAAGCAGTGCCCTATATTTTTCCATCTGGTTCTCTTTATTCTTAAAAAGCTCTTTGAGCTGTTGTTTGGCCAGCATTAAACTATGAACAAATTTTTCAACATCTTTGCGATGTGTTTTAAAATAATCAC
This sequence comes from Desulfobacterales bacterium, assembly GCA_030149585.1. GTDB lineage: Bacteria > Desulfobacterota > Desulfobacteria > Desulfobacterales > JASFBJ01 > JASFBJ01. The sequence continues at coordinate 3,186 of JASFBJ010000193.1, forward strand.
TTCGAACAGCGTAAACATCCGCTATTATCCTGTTAGCTGTCTTGGTGGAAAGCAATATGCGGGCTCCTTTAACAGAGCCTTCAGCGCCGGAGCCGACATTACCATTGGAAGTTAACATCAATCCGTCTGGAATAATTACAAAAGCAGCATCAATCTCTTTTTCATAAAAAGCTTCAACCGGTGTATTATCAGTACCGGTAAGATCTTTGAGCCAGCGGATATTCACGTCCTGCAAGCCAACTCCAGCATCCTTTAACATTTTAGCCAGATAATCCACATGCGGGCCATAGGCCTGCAGGGCAATAGTTTTCCCCTTTAAATCCTTAGCTGTTTTGATGCCGGGCTTTACAACCAGGCAATCTCCACCATTGCTCCAGGTCATCTGGTAAATCACCACAGGCTTTGTCCGTGGATCTTTTTCCAGAACTTCCACAGCCATATTAATCATGCCCATGGTGCCTCGCAAATAAGGCGTATCTCCTTTTAAATATGCGCTCACCTGTTTTTTGAAATCATCTTCTCTGGCAAGCCTTATTTTTAAAGAATTTTTGTCAAATATGCTCCTTGCAAGTGTTTTAGCGCTGTTACCATTGGCTAAAATTGTTGCAATATCTCCTCCCCAGGTAATCAAAGGGACTTTGACATATTTAGTGTTTTTTACATCTCCAACCTCAGCGCTGATTATTTGAGCAAGGGCAGGCGATTTTATATAATTAACAGCCAGAGCCTTTCCTGGAAAAAATAGCCAGAAAAGCAGAATAAATAAAAAAAATGATGATTTCACTTTCATAACAACCCTCCCTAATTATAAATTATCAAGGATAATATTTAAAATAACAGAAAACCAGGCAAAATGTTTTTTTCTTTTTTTTCTATTCACCCAGTTCAATTTCAACCTTACGAAAAGCCCGATTGCTCGTAGCTTCCCCTGCGTTTACGGGTCCCATTCCAATAGTTAATATTTGATCAGGATTTACTCCCCTGCCTAAAAGATAAGTTCGCACAATATTAGCTCTAAATTCAGCCAATTTTAAATTATAAGAATAAATCCCCAGACTATCAGTATAACCTTTAATAATAATTTGGGCATCCTTTTTCTGAATCAACAGATTAGCCAGCGTGTTTAAAGACAAAAGCGCATTATTGCGAATAATATTGGAATCAAAATCAAAACGAATAACCAGTTTATTTTCAAAAAATTCAACCAAACTCATTTGCACTTCATCCTGGTCTGAATTTGAAATATTGGCCTGAATATTCTCTTTTTCATCATCAACCTCGATAAGTTTCAAGGTCTCAGCTATTTTATTATTAAGATTTTTATCCTGGTTTGCAGCCGCATTTCGCGATAATGTTTTTGAATCCACATTTACGGCAATCCGCTGGCTGCTTTTTGTCCCAAATCCGGTTAAATCCTCAAAGGGTAAAGCGGTTTCATCTTTTTTCCCATTTTCTATATCCGACCAGGCACTTTCATCAATTTTTAATCCATTTTCATGATTTACACTCTGCCTGATAATACTTTTGTTTTGAAATAAAGAGCTAAGACTATAATTTTTAAAATATAAATATCCGGCAATACTTACCCAGATGGATAAAAGAATCAATATAATCAGGTAAAGATATTTTCTCTCTGATTTTTCATTTGTATTTTTAAATTCCCTGGGATTTACAGCAGATTGCAGAGCTGTCTGAATTTTTTCAACATTTTTTTGAAGTTCCTGGGGAGAATAATGATTAATTTGAAGCTCTTGAGCACATTCCTTGATAATATCGGATTTTATAGTCTTTTGATCCTGCACATAGCCGGTTAGCAGGGCCAGGTCACAAATAATATTGATTAAACGAGGATATCCTTTGGAAAAAGCGTAAATTTCTCTTATAGCGCTTAAGGCAAAAATCTGTTTTTGGGCGCTGGCTACCTTCATGCGAAAGCGAATATATTTTTCAGTTTCCTTAAGGTTCAAAGGTTCCACTGAAAAATTAATTGTAATCCGTTGCCTTATAGCCCTATTCTGTTTTTTTAAAATAATGTCATTAAACTCAGCCTGCCCCACAAAAAAAATATTAATCAACTTTTGACTGTGCACTTCAATATTGGAAAGCAGCCGGATCTCTTCAAGCAGCATCTGGCTTAAACGCTGGGCTTCATCAACGACCAGCAAAACCTTTTTATTATCTTCAAAAGCCTGATGAAGAAACTCGCTCAAATGAATCAGAAATTCTCCCTTGGTATTAAATTTTTGATTCATATGAAAGGAAGCAGCAACAAAGTTGAAAAAATCCATTTTACCAAGGCCGGGGTCCTGAACAATGGCCACGATCACATCATCCCCGAGACTTTCAATTAACGTATTAATCAAAGTGGTTTTGCCGGTACCCACATCACCGGTTAACAGCAAAAAGCCTTTATTATCCAAAATACCGTATTTTAATACAGCCAGGGCTTCTTTATGTTTCTCGCCCATCCATAAAAACTTTGGATCTGTACTGATCTGAAAGGGCTTGGTCCTTAAATTATAATATGAAAGATACATTATTTTGTATGAAATCCGCTAAGTTATTTTAAAGACAAGAGATTATAACCGCTCAAGAAAGAGCAGGTCTTTACTCTGAGTCTGTTTGGTGCCAACTGCCAGTATTTCTATGCTGTTATGAATATTACGAAAATAAAGACGTCCTTTATAGGCAAAAATAACCTCAAAAACAGTTTCTCTATTTTTTTTCCCAAACACCTTACGTTTTACAGATACCTGTTTGGGATCGCTGTTTAGCTGATGTATAATTTCTTCTGCCTTGATTTTCATATCATCAGGGAGGTTCACATAACCGGAAAAAGCCCGGTTATTAAGTTTAAGATTTTTATATAATGTACTGAAACGTTTTTCCGTTAAATCAATAGCCTTAATTTGAGTTTTGCCCTCTTCCCGCTTCTTTTTTTCATAGGAATCAAGTTTTTCCTTAAGAGCAGATATCTCGTGGCGCTGGTCTTTTTCCAGCAAAATATTCTCTTGTATTCTATTTTCAAGCGAAATCAGCTCATCCATCATCTCATCTTCAGCATCAATAACCTTTTGTTTTTCGCTCTTGAGCTCTGATCTAGTCTTCTCAAGTTTTCCCCTGTGTTCCTCAAGTTTTGTCAAATTTTTTATGCTCTGTTTTTCAACTTCAAAGAGCCGCTTAATCTCCATCTCCTTTTGCATTTCATCATTTTTATATTTGCCAAGTCCTGACTTATAAAAAAATTGCAGAACCAATACTGAAAGCAGTAAATAAAAAATTAAAATTGTGTTGGAAATAACGCTGTTATGCTCAATACTGACTTTAGCGTTGATAAGCAAACCAAGATTAAGCAATCTAAAATTCTCACTGGCGATTGCCATGGAATTATTATTAAAATGATTGGTTGTCTGTTGGTCCTGAAAAACACCAGGGTAAAGGGAAAAGCCCTGCATTGTAGTTACAGTCACATCTAGTTTCATTCCATAAGCCAGTATTTTTTGGTCATGAAGATATTGTTCTATATTTTTCGAGATAACATCCTGTAAACGATAAGTGCCGTCAAATAAATATTTTGTATCTCCAGTATAGGTCTGTTCCAGCTCTGCAAGAAATTGTTTTTGAAAATGCCACTCTAAAAATTTAATTGATATCATATAGCATAATGGCGGCAATAAAATACATAACAGCAAAATTTTAAACGGAAAATATTTCATAAATAATCGATTTCTTTAAATGGCGATATGCTGTCCGCTTGAATGACTTA
>JASFBJ010000031.1 GCA_030149585.1 Desulfobacterales bacterium
CCTGTAGAGGCGATTTTGGAAGGTGCCCATAACATCATGTACACCACTATTCTTATCGGCGTTATTTCCGTACTGTTTCTTATAGCCGTTATTTTTTTTATTTCCAAAGGTATTACCGACCCGATTGTTGCCGCTTCGGAGGTTATCCACAAGGTGGCCGTAGAGCGTGACCTGACCTATGAAGTGCCGGTGAAAGGCAGTGATGAAATCAGCGAAATGGGAAGGGCGTTTAACAATATGCTTCACCAGCTCAGCAATTCTTTCGGGGTGGCCGGAAAAGCGGCAGAAGATGTCGAGACCCATGCCGAAGACGTGGCAAAGCGTGCCACGGCAAACAGGGAACGTGCTGCAAACGAGCAGAAACAGATCGAGCAGGTGCAGAAAACTGTTTCGGAAATGGCTGCTACAGCAGGTGAAGTGGCAGACCATTCCAATGCCCAGAGGGATGAGGCTAAGAAGGCGCGGGGTAATGTTGAGGGGCTGGTAAAGGCAATGGATGATATGTCTGAATTTTCAAAGGCACAGGTTAAAGAAGCGAGAAATGCGACTGAGCGTGTTGAAGCCATGGGTGAAACCGGTGGAAAGGTTGTGGCAACAGCAGAAAAACAGGGTGAAGCAGTAGTGGAAGTTACCGTTGCAGTGGACAAAATTGCAAAGGCTGTTGATGAAATGACCGAGGTTGCGACAAAATCCATGGAGTTTGGTAAAGGGGTTCTCCAGGCCGCAAATGACGGTGCTGTTTCAGTTAACGCAACAGTTGAAGGTATGCGCGCAATTGCTGAATCATCTGATCAAATTTCCGAGATTATTTCGGTTATTACGGAAATCGCAGAACAGACAAACCTTTTGTCCCTTAATGCCGCCATTGAAGCGGCCCGTGCTGGAATTCACGGTAAAGGCTTTGCAGTAGTTGCAGACGAAGTTGGTAAGCTTGCCCAGCGTTCGTCCGAGGCTGCCAAGGAAATTACACAGCTTATTAAAGACTCTACATCCACCGTTGAAGAAGGTACGAAACTTACAGACGAGTCACAGCTCGCCCTGGAGAAGATTGCAGAGGGTGGTAAGGTTAACATGGATGCTATTGAAGAGATCTCAAAGACAACCGAAATTCTGGCTTTAGGCACAAGAGAAGTTCATAAGATGGTTGAAGATCTTAACACTCTTGCCCAGGAAATCGGTGGAATGGCAGGACAGCAGGGTGAACGCCGTGCGGCCGCGCAAAAGGCGCTTTCAGTGTTGATCGAAGAAGCCGAGTCCATCAGTAGTTTGGTTGAGTCGGCAACAGGAACAGCTCGTAATGTTGGTGAAGAGATGGAAGGCATCGAGAAAAGAACCGAAGAAATGAAGGGTCTGACATCGATGCAGGCGGAACGTTCTAAAAAGCTTAATGAAATTACGGACGAATCCGCCGAAGGTGCAAGGCAAACAGTGGAAGGCGCAGGCAGTGTTGTTGGAATTACAAAAGAGATGCGGGAACTGTCACATGCACTTACAAAGCAGGTTGAGCAGTTTAAGGTTGAAGCTGGTACAGGCATGAGCGTTTAGTTTTTTAAGTAACTAAAGTAAAATGAAGTGACTAAAGTTATGGAATTCTGTCATTTCTATATTAATACAGATAAGGCGTTATGATGAAATTTGCTCACAAAGGAGATGATTGATATGCAAGAAAACATAGCAACTGAAAGAGACCGGGAGTTTGAAGAAACCGAAGGGTTAATGCAACTTGTGGGCTTCAGTATCGGAAAGGAGCTTTTCGGTGTGGACATCCTCATGGTGCAGGAAATCATCCGGGAGGCTCCAATTACCGCCGTACCCAATTCTCCGGATTTTGTTGAAGGGATTATCAACTTGCGTGGTAACATCATTCCGGTGATTGAATTGCGCAAGCGGCTAGGTTTTTTCACCCCGGAAGTGGCTGCGAAAGATAGCTGGATTCTTATCCTCGATATCAAGGGTCGCATTACCGGCTTTAATGTGGACTCGGTAACAGAAGTGCTCAAGATACAGGAAAGCGCCATCGAACCGCCGCCGGAAATTGTGGTGGCCGGCCTTGAAAGCCAGTACATTCGCGGGGTGTGCGAAATCGATGAAAAACTCCTTATTCTTCTGGAGTTTAACCGCATCCTGCTGGTGGATGAGATTAAAAAACTCAGGGAAATGAAAACAAGCTAATGAGGGGATTGATAATTTTCGATTGAAGATTGGAGGAATTCTTCCGACTTTTATAATAATTGTTCATTTAAAAATTCGGAGTGAGTCGAATTCGCTATAGTGGACACGCTACGACGGCTGAAAGCAACATCCACCAATCATCAATATTCAATCTAAAGGTGAATGCAAATGAGTAAACGTATTTTGATTGTGGATGATTCTTCCATGATGCGAAAGATGATTACAAAAATTCTTGAGCCAGGAGGCCATAACATTGTCGGGGAAGCTAAAAACGGTGAGGAAGCAGTAGAGCTTTACAAATCACTGAAACCCGACCTGGTGACAATGGATATTACTATGCGCGGGATGGATGGTTTTACCGCAGCACAGGAAATTCTTAGATATGATGATGAAGCTCAGATAATCTTTCTTTCGAATCTTGACGAGGATAAGTACGGCGAAGATGCCCAGCGGATTGGTGCTGTTGGATATGTCAACAAGCACAAGTCGAGAGAAATTCTTGAAATAATTGATGGCCCATAAGGCCGTGAAATAAAGAATTTACAATGCTTTAGCCACTAAGACACAAAGGCACAAAGAAGAGATATGAATTATAAAACTTTGACAAAAAGACAAGAATCAATAGATGAGAAGTAGATGCAGCATATATCGTTTATAAAAAACGGTACTAAATGAATTATATTATAATCTTAGTGCCTTTGTGACTTCGTGGCCGATAATTAAAAGGTAACTCGCATTCGGTATATTCATATGAGAAACAAAAGCGTGAAAAATCACACTCCTGATTTTCCTAAAAATTACCTGATATATTTTATTCCGGCGATTTTCATAATTCTTTTGCTGGGCGCTGAATTAATTTTCGAAGTCGGAAGCGACGGATTATATAAACAAATTGCTGAAAGTATTTCCAGTCAGTTTCCTGACCAGGTTGATAGTCCCGATATGAGCGAAGTCAGGAAAATCCTGAAGAATCTGCATGCCCGGGTAATAGTGGTTGTTTCCATTTTGTTTCTATGTTTTGCGGTATCGGCAATTTTGTTTTATCGCAATTTTGTAAAGCCTGTCGATAAAATGGCAAGGGGGGTACGGAGAATGGCCGGTGGCCACCTGGATGAACTGATACAGGTATCCCCTGATAATGAAATCGGAAAAATCGGAGAATTAATAAATGATCTTGCGATAAATATGCAGGAAATTTTGCTGCATGTCTGGAATCATACCGGCCAGGATTTAGCATTGCTGGATAGAATTGTAAAAATATGCGGCACAAAACCAGGAGGAAACGGTATCCCTGACGAAATGAAAGATGATCTCAGGAAAGTCCGCCAGGATATCGAAGATATGCAAAACATGGTGAAAGCCTTTGATTATTATAATGTTCGATTTGAAAAAGAAAAGATAATAGCTGGAGAAAAAGATAGAGCGAAGCGATGCCGGAACTTTAGCTCATTTTAGTCACTTCACATAAGGAGAATATCATGATTGATTTGTCACTGCTTCCCGATTTCATAGCTGAAACAGAAGAACATCTTGAAGAAATGGAATCCTGTCTGCTTCAGCTTGAATCAGAGCCTGATAATCTGAATGTACTTAACGATATTTTCAGGTCGATTCATACAATAAAAGGATCTGCCGAATTTGTCGGGCTGGAAAGGATTGCCGAGCTTTCTCATAAGCTTGAAAATGTTCTTGACAGGCTAAGGCAGGGAGAAAAGACGGTAAACATGGAGATCGTGGATACTCTTATTGAAGCGAAAGATCGTATTGAACTCCTTGTTCAGGATCTGGAAAGTGCTCAAGAAGAGAAAACCGGGATAGATGACATTATTGACCGTATTAAGAAGGTAACCGGAGATACCGGTGAACAGGACAGTGTGAGGAATTCACAGGAATCGAATGGGGAAGATTACGGTGAAACTGCAGAAAGTATTGAAACAACAGATGCATTAGAAAACAAAACACAGGATGAAATCAATGAGGATGAATACTATAACGAAGAATACGACGAGGAATTGTTTGAAATATTTCTTGAGCAGTTAAAAGAAAATATATCTTTTATAAAGACTCAGACAGCACTTATGAAAGACTCGGACAGCAAGGTAGATTTATTTGACGAGTGCGTTGACAGTATCAGCCGTCTTAAATCATCTGCAAATTACATGGGATATGAAAAGCTTGTTCTGGTTTATGAGCAATGGATTTCTCGGATTAAAAAAGTAACGGAAGGATTATCATCAGGGGAAGAGCTTTTCACTGATTTTATGACCGATTATATTAAGAAAATATTAAAAGGCTTTCCGCAGATCGAAAAAGAAGATGTTGCGGCCGAGACGGATTCAAAAGATGGGAAAAAAGAACAAAGCAGGATTGATGACGATCAGGATCTTTATGACAAGCTGGGCAGCGCTTTTGATTCATCCATGGCCCTGAATGATGATTATGAATCGGATTTAACAGAAGAAGAAATGGAAGAGGCGCTTTTTTCAGGAAAAGAATCCGGCTTGATGCAATTGCCGTTGATCGAATCTACTCACAAAGCAGATGATGAAACAGACGATGTCGAAGAGATGCTGTTCAGGCGGGATGAATCGATTCCTAAGGATCCGGTAACCACTGAAATCACGGAAGGGGAACCGGAAAAGAGCGAGAAAGATATCGATTTGAATTTACGTTTTGAGATTAATGATGAGGAAATCGTTCAAGAAGAAATTGTTGATCAGCGAAAAGGCGAACGACGGAAAGAAGATCGGCGTACAGATGACCGGCGTTTATTTGATCGACGCAAGTCGGAAACATCCACTGTTGTGAAACAGAGCGTGCGAGTTGAGGCAGTTAAAATTGATTCTTTAATGAACCAGGTGGGAGAGCTTGTTGTAAGCCGTGCATTTTTTTCGCAGGTATTTAACGAGATGAAGGACTTGCAGCAATATTTAAAGAAGAATGTTAAGCTGAACCAAAGAGATATGAAACCGGTAAGAGACATTACTTTCAAACTGGCTGAAGCTACAGTAGCCCTTGGAAGGGTGGCAAATGAACTTCAGGAAGGAGTTATGAAAGTAAGGATGCTGCCCATATCACAGCTTTTTAATCGCTATCCAAGGCTGGTTCGTGACCTTGTTAATGACACTGATAAACAGGTTCAACTGGAAATAAGGGGCGAAGATACGGAACTGGACAAAATGATCATTGAAGAGATATCCGACCCACTGATCCATATAATTAGAAATGCCGTTGACCATGGTTTTGAAACTGCTGATGAGAGAAAAGAGCTCGGAAAGCCGGAAATCGGCACTCTTGTACTTGAGGCATATCATGAAGGCAACCACATTGTAATAGAGATAACGGATGACGGCAAAGGGTTGAATGCTGAACTTATAAGGACCAGGGCTGTGGAAAAGAAGCTTTTTACAAAAGAAGAGATTAATCGAATGTCTGAAAAAGAACTGACGCGGATTATCATGATGCCGGGATTTTCCACTGCTAAAAAGGTGACCCATACATCAGGGCGCGGTGTGGGTATGGATGTTGTTAAAAAGAACATAGAAAAATTAAATGGGACAATAGAAATCAATTCAAAGCCAGGCATTCAGATGCAGTTGAAGATCAAAATACCCTTGACCCTGGCCATTATACCTGCGCTGCTTGTCCGACTCGGAGGGGATATTTTTACTATTCCTCTTGCTACTGTGGAAGAGACACTTCGGATATTTAATCATGAGACTTCTACAATCGAAGGCGTAGAAGTAATCCATCTCCGCGACTGTACAATGCCGATCTTCAGGCTTTCCGAACTGTTTGGTATAACGCCGGAAAACCTGGATAAAAACAAATCATTTGTGGTAATAGTCAGTACCGGAATGCAGCAGATAGGCCTGGTGGTCGATGAACTGATGGGACAGCAGGAAGTAGTAATAAAGCCCATGGAAGATTATCTGCAGGAAAACAGCGGTTTTTCCGGCGCAACAATAATCGGGGATGGGCGGATCTCACTAATACTCGATGTTTATGAACTTGTGAACATGACTGCCGGAAGACAGAAAAAAAGGCAGAAGGAATTGTCATTTCAAAGGATAGTGGAAGGAAATGATGGCGGGGATTATCAGGCACCTGTGACTGTGCATTGAAGTGAAAAAAAACATGACAACATACTTGAAAAAAGTACTTATTGTTGATGACGATACCGGCTTACTTGGTTTGCTGTCTGAATCACTTTCAGTCGACAATGATAAATACACCGTCCTGACAGCAGAAAGCGGAACGGAGGCGCTTGAAATATTATTACGGGAAGAAATATTTCTCGTTGTTTCCGACATCAAAATGCCTGGAATAACAGGCTTGCACCTTCTGACGAAAATCAGGGCTGAATATCCACAAGTTAAAGTAATACTAATGACGGGTTTTTCTTCGGAAGAGATCAGAAGTCAGGTTAAAGATAACGGTTGCCTGCACTTTCTTGAAAAACCTTTCAGCACTGATTACCTGATTGATCTTGTACGTGAGCAAATAGGCATAAAAGATAAAGGGTTTGAAGGGACTCTGAAAAATGTACAGTTAACCGACCTTATCCAAATGTGCTGTATGTCATACTTAAGCATGGCTATAAGTGTTAAGAAAGGATCTGAAAAGGGACAAATTTATTTTAAGGATGGGGATATCATTCATGCAGAGTGTGAAGACAGTGCAGGGGAAGATGCTTTTTACAAGATATTAACCTGGGAAAACGGAAGTTTTGAAACAATGGACGTTGTTACCGCACAGAAGGCCACCATTGAAAAAAATTATCAATATCTTCTCCTGGAAGGGCTTCGCAGGATAGATGAAAAGGCAGTAAAAGATGATGATGGAGACGAAGAGCAAGAGGAAGAAATACTGTTTTCATTGCTGGATGACACTATCCGGGTACTCATTGTGGACGACTCTCCCATGATGTGCAGGATTTTATCGGATATTCTTGCATCTGATGAAGAAATAGAGGTGGTCGGAACCGCAGGAAACGGAGAAGAGGCGTTAAAAAAGATCGGCGAGCTTGAACCTGATCTTATAACTCTGGATGTTAATATGCCTGTAATGGATGGAAGCACTGCGCTTAAGCACATTATGATAAAAAGTCCATGTCCGGTAGTAATCATAAGCAGCGTGGGAAACAGTTCGCAAATGAACGTTATTGATTTTCTGTGCCTCGGAGCAGTCGATTTTATAAAAAAGCCTGTAAAAAATGATCATTTCATGCAGCAGCAGATGATGATAACCAAAAGGATACGTCTTGCTGCAAAGGCAAAAATCAATAACTTCCGGAGAGCTAAAACAGCATTAGTTTTATCTGAAAAAGATGATAAATCTGATGAAAATCTGCCCTGTGATCGCCTGGTGGTTCTTCATTCAGGGGCCGGTGGATACACAGAGTTAATAAAGACTGTCTCTATTTTACCAGGTGACTTAAATGCCTGCATTATACTTCTTCAAACAATGCCGTCTGAGTTTATTAATCCCTTTACTGAGTATATTGATAAAAGAAGCCGGGCTATAATACTCCCACTGCAAAACAATTCGCCGCTTTTAGGCGGAAGATGTTATGTCGGTACAAGTGAGTATTCATTAAAATTAAATTCTTTGGGGAAAAGATATTTTTTGCGTTCAGAAAGTGAAGTCTCAAAGTCGGGCCAAACAGACAAATTTTTAAAATCGATTGCAGATTATTATGCCAAAGATGTTCTTATTGTGCTTATGTCAGGGGCTGATGTGGGTGATCTTGATGGATTGCGGAATATAAAGGAAAAAAACGGCAGGATTATAGCCCAAAAGCTGAACTCCTGTATGGTGCCCTATCCCCTGGAAAAAGCAATTGAAGCAGGCCTGGTTGACCAGGAAGCAAGCTATGTTGAAATTGCCGGACAGATAGCATCTATCATTTAGCATTTAACATTTATCAATTTTAAATATTCAATGCCAAACAATCAATGATAGAGGCACCAGGCGTCGCCGCAGGCGAAGAAGGAAGAAAAAGGGAAATTGTGAATTGTGAATGATAAAATGACAAATGATAAATTAAAAGTGCTGGTAGTAGATGACGCCTCTTTTATGAGAAAGGCCGTTAGCGATATGCTGGAATCTGATGACGGGATTCAGGTCATAGATTCCGCAAAGAACGGTCTGGAAGGACTGGAGAAAATTAAAAGTCTTCACCCCGATGTCATCACACTCGATATAGATATGCCTATAATGGACGGATTAACTGCTATCCGCCATATTATGATCAAATCGCCTGTTCCCATCGTGGTTTTAAGTTCTCTTTTTGCTGATGGAGCAATCACTTTTGAAGCCTTGAGGCTTGGCGTTGTGGATTTTGTTCCAAAGCCTTCAGGTGCAATTTCCGAAGATATAAATAAAGCAAAGCAACAAATTATTGACCGTGTAAAAATTGCTGTTTCGGTAAATCGTAAAAATATACGCAGGGCGCGTATTCCAAGATGGAATGTAAGGGAAGGACTGGGAGATCGTTATGGATTCCAGCCAATGGATTATATTTTAACAGTTGGGACTTCGCTTAGTGGGCCGAATACAGTTATTCGACTTTTATCAAAGCTTTCTCCGAACCTTCCTGCCGCTGTTGTTGTTGTTCAGGAAATTTCTCCCAGGATAATATCTTCCTTTGCAGAGAAGTTCGATGAGTACGTTCCATGGAAGGTTGAAGTGGCGCGGGACAATATGGTTTTGGAGCAGGGAATCTGCTATATTTGTTCAAATGAAAACTCAATTAGAATCCAAACAAACGGCAATGGGGAAGCCGGCCTGAAGACAAATAATGGAACAGATGAACCATTGAACCAGCTTTTTTCTTCAGCAGCCGATGTTTTTGGTCAGAATACCATAGGCGTATTACTGACCGGTATAGGTGATGACGGGGCAGACGGCTTTGCAAGGATTAAAGAAAAATCAGGTGTAACTATAGCTCAGGACGCTGATTGCTGTGTATATCCTAATCTTACTGATAATGCTATCAAACGCAAGATAGTCAATATAGTGACAGATGAAAATAACCTTTCAAATGAAATCGAATCAATAATGCAATAAAAAAGGAATTTCCCATGATAATAACATGTGAAAAATGTGAAACAAAATATAACCTGGATGAAACTATCGTCAAAAAGAATTTATTCAAGGTCAGATGTTCCAAATGCAGTCATGTATTCACAGCATATAAGCCTTCACATGAAGAATTGCAGGAAATTATAAAACCGGAAAAAATAGTTGAAGAAGAACTGAAGACGCTTCCTGTGAATTTGAACAGCAATAGAATTATTGCCATTAGCAATCAGAAAGGTGGTGTAGCCAAAACCTCTACATGTTTAAACCTGGGGATTTCGTTATCATTGTTGGGGAAACGTGTTTTGCTGATAGATTTTGATGCCCAGTCAAATTTGTCGATTTTAATGGGGTATAAGAATACAAAATCTTTTTATGATGTTTTAAATTCAGGTCAGGACAGGCTATCCGAATTTATTGAGAAAACCAAATATTCGAATTTATGGCTGCTGCCGTCAAACAGGAAAATGGTTTTATTAGCTCAGAAATATCTGCACGGAAAAAATTTTGAGTACCTGCTGCAAGAGAAATTGAACTCGGTTAAAGATCAATATGATTACATATTAATTGATACGCCTCCTTCTGTAGAGTTTTTTACGCTTAATGCTTTGATAGCCTCAGATTTTGTAATAATTCCCAGCCAGTGTGAGTATTTGTCCACTCACGGAGTTAATCAGATAGAAAAGATTATAAAAACAATAAAACGAAATATCAATCAGAAGATAGACTATAAAGTTTTACTTACCATGTACGATACGGAGAATATTCACTCTGAAGTCATATATTCAAAACTAAAGAGCATGTATAAAGAAAAAATATTTACTACTATCATCGATCATGACGTTAAGATAAAAGAATCGCAAATAATGAATACACCGGTCATGTACTATGACAAAAGCAGTATATCAGCGCAGCAGTATTTAGACCTGGCAAAAGAAATTGTCGGGAAGTAAAATACAATGGATTCAAAAAGCTCACCCTTTATTCTATCTCTTTTAGCCTTTTCTATTGTTCTTCTGTTATGGGAATTAACAGTACGTTTCAGCGGATGGAGTGAGCATGTTTTCCCAGGGCCGTCCATAGTTATTATCAGCTTTTGCGAGTTAATTGCTAACGGCACTCTTTTCAAGCACTCTGTGGCCAGTCTTTTCAGGGTTACGGCAGGGTTTTACCTGGCGATGCTTTTCGGAATCCCATTTGGGATTTTTTTGGGAAGACTGGAAACAGCCAGGCTTTTTTTTAATCCGATCATTCAGTTTTTACGCCCGATATCCCCGCTTGCCTGGATTCCGCTTTCTATGCTCTGGTTCGGGATAGGCGACAAACCTGCTGTTTTCCTGATTTTCCTGTCGAGCTTTTTCCCGCTGGTTGTTTCAACTACCATAGCAGTAAGTTCAATCAATCCAATCTATTTTCAGGTTGCCGCAAACTTTAATTTCAGCAGGTCTGAAGTAGTAACGAAAGTTGTCATACCTGCAATAATCCCGGAAGTTGTTACAGCTTTAAGATTAACTGTAACCATAGCATGGCTTGTTGTAGTAGCTGCAGAGATGATAGCGGTTCAGTCAGGGCTGGGGTATTTGATTTTAGATTCCCGAAATGCTCTTAGAATGGATTATGTGATGGATGGAATGATAGCTATAGGCATAATAGGACTGTTTCTCGATAATATCATGAGAAAACTCGGCAGGACAGACTCGGCTTTTTGGGGATCGGTGGTTTGATAAAACTATGGAACATATTGTCATTAAGAATTTAAATAAGGAATTTATTAACAGGCGTCATGCCCGGCGGGATTCTGATGATTCAAATGGGTTCGGGAAAAGTATTCCTGTTTTAAATAACATAAACCTTGAATTTCAAAAAGGGGAAATGGTCTGCATCCTCGGTCCTTCAGGTTGCGGCAAATCAACTATGCTGCGGATAATAGCAGGTTTTGATACTTCTACATCCGGGCAGGTTTTTATTGGCGGCAGACCGGTTAATGGGCCGAGCTCTGATAACATCTTTGTCTTTCAGCACAGTGGTCTTCTACCATGGATGACTGTATGGCAAAATGTTGAACTTGGTTTGCGGCACATGGAGGATAAAGAGAAAAAGAAAGAAAAAGTGCAGGAGTATATCGAAATGGTAGAGCTGGAAGGATTTGAAGATCATTATCCCTACCAGCTTTCCGGCGGTATGCAGCGTAGAGCAGAGCTGGCACGGGCCATAGTCGTTAATCCGGATATGCTTATTATGGACGAACCTTTTAGCGGCCTCGATTTTTTAACGCATATGAAATTGCGAGAAGAAGTTGTCAACATGCATGAGTTATTCGGCAAGACGACACTGGTCGTTACCCATGATATTGATGACGCTCTCGTTATGGGTGACAGAATTGTTGTTATGGGCGGAAGGCCTTCTGGTGTAAAACTGGAAAGAAAACTCGATTTTCCCCACCCTCGTAATTTTGAGAAAGAAGCTGAATTAAGAGAGCTTAGGGATGAAGTGTTTTTAATGCTTGGTGTAAGTTATGCTGTCTAATCTTTTAAAATTTCGTTTACCATTAGCCTGGCGAATCGTAATTATGGCTGTTGTCTGGTTAATTATTATATCAGCGCTCCACTGGTGGCTTAATTTTGATCATGGAAAAAGAAGAGTTGTCAAAATGGGGTATATGCCGGTGATAACCAATCTTGCAGCCCCTATTTTAGACTATGCAACCGTAGATGGAGACGGAATCAGGTTCAATTCGATCAAATTTGCTTCATTTGCCGAGATGGCTGAAGCGCTTCGTAACAAAAAGATTCAGGTTGCCTTTATGATTGCTCCCCTTTCAATAGTGCTCAGACAGCAGGGCGAAGATGTTAAGATTATCTATATAGGCAATCGTCACGAAAGTACGCTTGTTGTGAGAAAAGACCTGAATGTTAATAAAATCAGTGATCTTGCCGGAAGAACTGTTGCAATTCCCATGCGTTATTCAGGACATAACATCAGTATCATGCAGCTTATGGAAAAAAATTCGCTTGTCGGGCAGGTCAAAGTTGTAGAAATGAATCCGCCGGACATGGCTTCCGCGTTAACTGCCGGTTCCCTTGATGCGTATTATGTGGGCGAACCCTTTGCCGCCCAAACATTAAAGAGTGGCGACGCAAAGGTTCTCAAGTATGTTAAGGATGTCTGGCCGAATTTTATCTGCAATCTTGCTCTGGTACGGAGTGACTTTATAGAAAATAACCCTGCGATTGTTAAAATGCTTGTACAGAGTGCTGCAAGGTCAGGTATCTGGGCAAATGAAAACTGCAAAGAGGCGGCAAAAATTGCATCACGCTACTGGAATCAACCGGTGGAACTGGTTGAGTTTGCATTAACAACGCCTGAAAACAGGATTGCATATGATCAGTTTGTACCAAGAGAGGAGGAAATTCAGCATCTCGCTGATTTGATGGTGCATTTTAATTTGCTTAAAAGCAATGACATTTCAGGACTAATCGATAACAGATTTGCAAAAGCCGCTGATTTAAGCGGCGTTTCTAATCTTGCATCTATCCTCCATTCTTTTGGAATTGATTCAAAATCCAGCCTGGCAAAACAAGAAAAAAAGGGTGCAAAAGAGTTGTAGGGTTTTGGATTTTATGCGTAATAACATCTGGGTTCCACTACGCAAACAAGATGGGAAAATTCTGATCGCGGTTAATAATCCTAATGATTTAAAAAAAATTGATGAAATAAAGGCCCTGTTTCCAGGTAAAAATTTATTATTCAGTGTTGTTGTTTCGCGAATCAAAATTATGCCGGATCTTGATATTGCTGAGCGGCGAAAACCCCCGGATGGCAAAATCAAATTTAAAAAATATGGCGGGAAAGATATTGAGCTTCGGGTGGCGACTGTTCCTACTCAAGGCGGCCTGGAAGATATCGTGATGCGGATTCTGGCGGCAGGTTCAGGTTAAACCGCGCATTGGGTTTAATTTTGCTGATGCAATCTTGTGTATTTTGGCCCAGCGGCTGGTTCGCACCCTTTGCAAGGATTGTAAAAAAGAGTATAATCCTTCAAGAGAAGAGTATGACGAACTGGTCAGAGAATATGGCAGGGAAGATTTTGAAAAGATTGTTAATATTCCCTATTCAGATAAATTGACCCTTTATAAACCCAATGGGTGTGATATCTGCGGTAATACCGGATATCGCGGTCGTATGGGTCTGCATGAATTGCTGATGGGTACTGATGAAATATTTCAGGGAAAATGTGATCCTTTACAGGTTCGCAAGGTATGTATCAAATAGCCTGACTCTGCCTGCTTTTTAGACTTAGTCTCTGTTTCTCTCTGCATTTTGATATTTTTCCAGCTGGTTTTCAAAATAATCCTTATCTTCATTTTTATTGATCATTTCAAGCGCCTTAATCTCAGAATCCACTGCTTTAGCATATTGACCAGTAACAAAATAACACTCTGCCAAAGTATCCAGAATATGGGGTGAAGCAATTTGCAAGGCTGCTGCTCTTTTGGCCAGGGCCAGGGCTTTTATCGGGTTTTGTAATTCAGGTATTTCACAAGTTGCCAGTATCCATGCCAGATTATTTAAGACATGGGGATTATTGGGGGAGATCTTTAACGCTGTTTCATAGTTATTTATTGCATCCCGATACTTTTTTTTGTCAATATACAGATCGCCCAGGAGTTCATAGAGGTTTGCCGAATCAGGTGCTTTTTCAATTTCACGAAGCAGAACTCTTTCTAATAACTGGGTATTTATTTTATTTTGGCTTTTGCCAATGTTCATATAAAAACCAATCCCGCCAATGATACAAATTACAACAAGATAAACAGCAATGCTCTTTTTAATTTTTTGATCCTGTTTTTTGATCCAGGATCTGTTATTTTCGCATTTTTCAAGAAATGATATTCTCTCTTGAATGCTGAAATGGTGCCAGTTTGGTTTGTCTGGTGGTTGTTCGCTGCCGGCTGCAATTTTATTGAAAGCACTGATAAGAGGAGTTGCTGTATTGAAAAAGGTATAAATATAGGTGTCGGCCTGACGCTCAAAATTACGCATGAAATATCCGAAAATATATCTGAAGTATAATATAAAAAGGGTGATTATTATTAAACTAATTAATATAGAAACAGTTGTAGACAGGTTTAGCCCGCTGCTTATGATAAAATTATAAACAGGTGTGCTGAAAACAAAAAAATAAATAATATAATCCAAAATAAGGTATGATAAAAGCACATACCCTCCTAAAAAGATAAGGTAGAGTTGTAAATGCTTTTTTTTAACATGACCTATTTCATGGGCGATAACAGCGTCGATTTCCTCTGGATTGAGATAATTAAGCATTGCTTTTGTAATAAGCAGAAAACGAAATTTTTTTTGTACTCCCATGACACCGGCCGTGATCATTCGCCCCCCGAAAATCGGCCAGTATAGAATTTCAGCAAAAGAGACTTTCGCGCGTTCACATAATGATTCAATTCGATTCCGCACAATCCCGCTTTCAAGGGGAGTACAGCGCCAGAATTTTTGAATTATAAGGGGACCAAAAAATACGACAATCAAGAGAAAAATTAAAAAATAACTTATTTGGCCAAGCGTGGTGTCTATGAATATTTTAAGGTTTTCAAAAGGTAATATATTTATGATATCGGAAACCAGGGAGAGCAGCAGCCAGGGCAGTAAAATCGGAAGGCTTATTGAAAGATTAGACCCAATATAAGTTTTAATTGAGATGCCGGAATGATTCAGATACTGATAAGTCTTATGGGCGGCTGCCCAGATAATTATCAGATATCCAATAAAAAGGCCGATAAAGAGAAGTGCGTTTAAAGTGGGGAAAGCCTTAAAAATTTTGATGGTATTAGAATAAGCGGGAAGATTGAAAAGATAAATATCAACTGCAAATAAGACAATTGCAAAAATTGAAAGGCGAGTCAAAGTTGCTGTAAATCGCTGGTCGAGATTTGAATAACTCTCTTTATTAATTTGATATAATATTGATTTAAATTTTTTATAACTGAAAATTGCAAACAGAAAAATCAGAAAAACAGATAATAAAAAGGATGCAGGCCCATTGAAAATGGTATCTACAGGCGCCTGGTAGGTAGTGAAAATAAGAAGAACAACTATAAAATAAATAAAATTTTCAAACATTTTTTTAACGCTATTTGCCTTTGGAATATGAGCCCAAATAGCGATCCTTCTCGCTATAGATACAGCCGCAATATTGCTGGCGATACATATTCAGCTCTTTTGATTTTTTTATGCCTTCTTTCCAGCCTTCCCGAAAATCGTGGTAATAGAAAGAAACACCCACGCTCTTGCCGATTGAGTTGCCAATATCCTTAATTAGATCATGCTGCTGATATTTACTGTACAGCAAGGTGGAAGAAAAATAATCAAATTTACCCCGTTTGGCAACAAGGGCAGTACACAGCAAGCGATCATGATAGCAGTATCGACAGCGCGAAGCTTCTCTAAAGGCTACATTACGAATAAATTCTTCAAGGTTATATCCGTCCTGGATAATAAGTTTCAGATCAACTTGATCTGCGTATTCCTCAAGGGTTTTTTGCCTTTTCAAACATTCTGTATAAGGATGAATATTATGGCGGTAATAAAAGCCCATTACTGTGAAATCTTTTTCCCGCAAAATTTTAAGCGGATAAATTGAACATGGCCCACAGCAGTTATGCAGCAAAATTTTCAAGAGCGTTCACCAAAAATTGCAGTGCCGATTCTAACAAGAGTTGCACCCTGGGCAATAGCTTCTTCAAAATCACCGGTCATTCCCATTGAAAGCTCATTCATGCTGATTCCTGGTAGTTGCAGCTCATTAATCTGATTGGCCAAAAGTCTCAGTTCTTTAAAAAAAGGACGGGCTTTTTCAGGAGAGTTAAAAAAAGGAGGCATGGTCATTAAACCCTGCAAAGAAAGATTGGGCAGGTCGCTGATCTTTCCGGCCAGCTCTGCGGCGCGGTCTTTTGCTGTGCCGAATTTGGTAAGTTCCCCGCCTAAATTTACCTGTATTAAAATAGATTGAATTTTATTAATTTTAGCTGCCTGTTTATTAATCTCGCGGGCAAGCTTGAAAGAGTCCACTGAGTGGATTAAATCAAATAGTTTAACTGTGTAGCGTACCTTATTGGATTGCAGATGACCGATAAAATGCCATTTAACTGAATCATCTGCAATCTGTTCTATTTTTTCACGGGATTCCTGAATATAGTTTTCGCCCAGAATAGTTGCACCACCTAAAATGGCCTGTTTAACCCGCTCAGCCGACATGGTTTTACTCACTGCCACCAGTTGAATCAAAGCTGGATCACGGCCATTTGCCTTGGCAGCTTTTTCAATGCGATTTTTTATACTGATTATTTTGTCATGCACAGGATTACCTCTCTTTTTGACAGGGGTTGATCTGAATAACATTTTCTTTTAGCAGATGTTCAATTATTTCGCAGACCGGCAGGCCAACAACATTGGTGTACGATCCATTTATTTTTTTTACCAGAAAAGTTCCTAAGCCCTGAATTGCGTAAGCCCCGGCTTTATCAAAAGGTTCTTTGGTGTGGATATACCACTCTATCTCATTTTTGCTTAAATTTTTAAATTGTACATCAGTTATAGCAACTGCTGCAAACTGGTGCTGTTTAGCCTTGCATAAAATCGCGTAACCTGTCAAAACCTGATGAGTTTTACCGCTTAGTCCCTTAAGCATTTCACGTGCCTTAGATCTTGAATCAGGTTTTCCAAGAATCTTGTTATTAAGCAGGACAATGGTATCAGCTCCGATTATCCACTCCTGCGGATAATTATCTGCTATATCCTTAGCCTTTGCTATGGCAAGTTTTTTTACATAATTATTCGGCAATGAAATGGGGATACTGCTTTCATCAAGGTTGCTGGGAATTATTTTAAAGGTCAGGCCAGCCTGTTCCAAAAGATATTTGCGCCTGGGGGATTGGGATGCCAGAATCAGATTATTTGAATTTATCATGCCGATAAAATATCAGACAGATAAAGATTTGACAAGGGGCAAGTTTGTCAATGTAAATATCAACAGGAAAACATATGAGTAAAATAAAATCAGTATGGATTTTAGGCGCAGGAAAATTTGGTTGTTTAGCATGGGAGAGGCTCTCTTCTAAAGCAGGGGATATAAAAATAACCGTTATTGACCACAGACCTGAAAAATTAAGTCAGATAACCGGCAGGACAGTTTGCCAAGATGGTATCTCTTTTCTTGTTGAAAAACTTGAAAAAGCAGATCAGTGGCCTGATTTGATTATTCCGGCTATTCCGGTTCATGTGGCCTATGAATATATCCTGGCTGGTTCAAAAGATACTCACATTATCAAGACTATGCCGGTGCCGGATCAATTGATGGAGAAACTTCCAAACTCCATTAAAGGAGACTCAGGGCAGGCATATATCAGTAATGCTGATTTTCTATGCCCGGATAACTGTCCTGAACCCGCCAAATTATGCACCTATACTGGTAAACCACGGCCAAGAGAGCTATTTGATTATCTGGCAAAGTTGAACTATTTGAATTATCAGTCAATTGTTCTTAGAAGCCGACAACTGGTACCCGGGGTGGGCGGTTATAGCCCTAAAGCTCTTTTGGATGTTAAAAATATGGTTATTAAAAACAAAGCGCCTGTTTTATTGAGCACTGCCTGTCGCTGTCATGGCGTGATGCATCTTTTGCAATGCCGTGAAAAACCAATTTCAAAATAATTTTTCACTCTGTTTCTTAACGATTTTTTGGCATCCTTCATTAATATCCAAAGTTAGTTTACCTTTTGACGGTTCTCGCTTTCTACCAAGAAACTCTTTCGATCAATCGCAAGTTTCTTATAGGAAAAAATGGC
>JASFBJ010000194.1 GCA_030149585.1 Desulfobacterales bacterium
CAAGCCTGAATCCTGATGGGTGACTGGTGCGGATTAATATGCCGTGAACCAACAAAAAGAAATAACAGATGTGAATATAAATTTTTTTGTGCTTTTATTCTACGTAAAAAATTACAAAAAAAAATATTTTTTTTGACAGGAGAGGTGTTTTTTTTACTTTACTTTACTTTACTTTACTTGACTTAACCTTTAATGGGTGACCCCTCACTATAAAAAGTTGTCTATAGCGAATTCACCACTACTTATTAAGCACTACAAAAAAAAGATCAAAATATTTCAGGAGCAGAAAGTTTCCCCGCCCCTGAAATATTTGCGACCTGTTTATAAAAAATCGGTTGCTCTGATTCCAAAAGAACAGATTATTCTGAAGCGCTTTTTTTGAGTTCCTCAAGCCTTTTGGTAGCGGCATCTAATGAATTTTTTAAATAATCGACTTCAGCCCTTAAAGCATTTGTCTCATCTGCCTGCTCAAAAGGGGCTGCTGCTTCATATGCCGGTAGATACCATCCAGATCCTCTTCCATATCCGGAACCTCTTCCTCTTCCATTACCGAAACCTCTTCTAAAACCCGATCCACGACCAAAACCAGCGCCATAACCAGGCCCTCTGAATCCTCCGGCAACTCCTGGATTATAACCAGTTGGGGAATTGCAATTTCCCATTGCCCTTCCCGTCATGGGCCCTGCTCCCTGAGGGCCTGTTCCATTAAATCCTGGCATTTTATTCGCCTCCCTGTCTTTTTTTTTATTTGCGGCTAATATTATCGTCTATTACTGTTGCCCTGACCGGCGCCTCCGCCCCGGCCGCCTCTACCCTGTCCAGCGCCTTTTCCTGAGCCCCTGCCCTGGCCTGAGCCCCGGCCTGTACCCTGACTCTGGTTAGCTGCGCGACCGGAAGTTTTACCTGTTGAATTACAAGCGCCTCGGCCTCGGCCTGTCATTGGTCCCTGGCCGGCTGGTCCTGTTGCATCTCCTCTTGGCATATTATTCACCTCCTTTTATTTGAAATTTAGTTACCTTGAAAATTTTCCTTTGCCTCTTCCACGGTGACGACGCCCCTGTCGACCCCGAAATTCATACATTCCGCCCCCGATCCTCAGAATTTTTCCGGTAACCAGGGCATTCGCAACAATGCTTCGAGCCTCGGACAATATCCTTCCATAAGTTTGACGAGACACTTTCATCAACTTTGCTGCAGAATCCTGATCCAGGCCTTCAAAATCGCTGAGTCTGATTGATTCCATTCCCTCTATGGAAAGTAAGACTTCACCTGAAGTAAATCCTCTCTCAGGAACAAAAGTTTTGATAACAGGATATCCTGATACAAATCTCGGTTTTAGTGGTCTGGGCATTAATTCATCTCCTGTTATGGTCATTTGATAAAAACATAATTCGCATTTGATTATATGTCAAGTATTATTTTGGTCAAATGACCATTATATTTTAAAATTCTGGACTCCCAAAAAGAGCGTGGCTTTAAACCCTGTCAGGTTATCGTTTATTGACAAATTAAAGAGAATTATTTAAATGAGGTCTTAAAACTTTGACCGCGCTTATATTATCGTTTATTGAAGCCATTCCCTGATTATATTTATAAGGAGCTTAATTGAAATAGATGAAGCCTGAAACCAATTTTGATGATCATGATTTTAAAAAAAATGGACGTGTACGCACGGTTATACTAAATCCTCCCAGCCTTCAGGATAATATTGCCGATGCTGAACGTCTTACAGGAGCCCTGGCACAGCAGCTAAAAACCAGGCATATCTATCTTGATCAGGCTTTAATGCCGACACTTTCCAGACGCCTTCGCAAATGGGACTATCAGGCCCGGTGTCTGTTTAATATTGATGGCGCTAATTTGAGAGTCAGTCATTTGATGGGGCCGCGTGATGATCGAATTTTGGCTGGAGTTGCTGTGGATTTAGGCACCAGCCGGATTGTTTTGCGGCTGGTGAATCTGGCCGACGGTCAGCATCTTGCTGAAACTTCTTTTGATAATCCACAGATAAATATTGCCCCTGATGTGCTGGCCCGGATTCATTTTTGTGAAACCGGCAATGATGGCCTGAGTAAATTAAGATCTCTGGTGGTTGATGCTCTTAATTCCCACATTAAAACTCTGGTAGAGGATCAGGGATTATCAGTTGAAGATGTTTATTTTATGACAATGGCCGGTAATACAACCATGACTCATCTTTTTTTGGGGCTTGATCCCCACTGGCTTATTAGGGAACCTTATATTCCGGTTGTTAATCGCCCAGGCCTGATTGGAACCCGAAGCTTAGGGATTAAAATTCATCCGCGCGCCAATATTTATATTTTTCCAAATATCGGCAGTTATTTTGGCGGAGATTTGATTGCAGGTATTCTCTATTCAGGGTTATATAAGTCTGAAGAAACGGCTATTTTGGTGGATGTGGGTACTAATGCTGAAGTTGTTTTGGGCAATAAAGACTGGATGATGGCCTGCGCCGGGGCAGCCGGCCCTGCCCTTGAAGGGGGCGTGACAAAAATGGGCATGATGGCCGGCTCTGGAGCTATTGACCGGATTAAAATTGACCCTGTGACCGGTGAATTCAAGATTCATATAATTGACGAAATACAGCCGGTTGGCATTTGCGGTTCAGGCGTCATTGATTTGGCTGCTGCACTGTTTAAGGCTGGCCTAGTTGATATCCGCGGGAAATTAATACCTAAGCACTGTCAAGACCGGTTTTCAGAAAAAAACGGAATTCAGTTTTTGCAGGTGGTGCCTGCCAAAGATTCTGCAACAAAGGAGGATTTGGCCATCACTCAGGCGGATCTTGACAGTCTGATACGCTCCAAAGCCGCCATGTATACAATTTTAGAGACAATCAGCACCACAATGGGGATTTCGCTGGCTGACCTGAGCACATTCTATATTGCCGGCACTTTTGGCTCTTTTATTAATCCTGAATCAGCAATTACCATTGGCATGATACCGGATTTGCCGCTTGAGCGGTACCACTCTTTAGGCAATAGTTCATTAGGCGGAGCGAGCATGGCCCTTTTATCCCACACTATGCAGGCCAAAGCTGAGAAAATTCGGGACGAGATCACCTATCTTGAGCTTAATGTTAATCAGGAGTTCATGAACAGGTTTTCAGCAGCTAAATTCCTGCCTCATACTGATCCTGGCCGTTTTCCATCAGTAAAAAATTATTAACACCAAACAAAATTTCTTAATAATTATTCTCAAAAATTATTCAATGATAAACAGTTTTATGAATTTGGGATCAAGGAATTCCAGGGCAACCCGGCCCAGCTCATTTTCAACTTCTTTAAAAAGTTTTTCAAGGCCCTTGCCCATTCGATTGGTAATGGCAAAATCATCAAGACCTGTTAAATCGGAAAGCCAGCTTAAAAAATTGCTTTTCATTGAATCTTTTATTTTGCTGGATTTGCCGTTATTTTGCCAGAGATCTTCAAAAAAATATTTAAACTTTTCAAAGTCTAAGGTCAAAAGATTATTTTCAGATATGTTAAGACCGGAATATGAAACAGCCCAGCCAGTCAGAAGCAGGTTTTTATAGGTAAGAAATTCGGTGGTTTTAAGACTTGCCGGATTGATTTGGGCAAGTGCGAGAAGATCGTCAAAGGCAATAATTTCATCCAGCACAGCGCTTGTTATTTTAATATCTTCTAAGGAAGAAAAATCTCTATATAAGAGACTGCCTTTAAAATTGGAAAAAAAGAGCGGTTTTTTGATTAAAAGACCTCCCAGCACACCGACAAAGGCTTCATCCCAGAAACTAAGGGGCAAACCAGCTTTAACAAACCAGCTACTATTATACCATTTTTTTGCCCGCCATTTCAGTTCAAGCACCTCATGGAAAGCCACCTGGAATATATTGATCAAGAAGTATTTTGAAAGACTTGCCACGTCCTGATTTGAATCCGGCTTATGATTTGAGGCCTTAATCTTTTCAAGCCCAAGACTAAGATAAGAGGCTGCCTTCAAGACAACCTCATCAAGTGTGTCGCGCTGTTTTATCTCTTTTTGATCAGCAGCGATGAGTTGATTACAAAGACTTGTAAATTCAAATTTTAACTCTTCCAGTAATATTGGATCAATAATTTTTTGCAGGGCCCGACTAAATATATTATCTTTGGGCAGAATATTAAAAGTATAAATTGGTACTAAAGTCATAGCCTCAATCATAACATCGGCAAATTTTGCGGAAGATGAGGTTTTGCGCTGCATTTTGGCCAAATCCGTGACTTTAAGGGGTTGATAAATCCCAATGGCTTCATCAAAAGGCAAATACCCTTTTTCAGCAAGTCTTATATTTCGCAACCTGAAATTTTCTTCTTCTACTTCTGCCGGGATGACGGAGGCAGATTCCAGCAAAATGTTTTGATACCTCATATGATCTTCTCTGGAAAGTCTATCTAAAAATGTCTTAATGCTTGTTCTTATTGATTGGGTTGTTGATTCAGACCTTTGTTCATTTTCGTCTGCAAATAGTCCGTAGTTAATCCTCACATAAAAAATATCATCTTCGGTAAAAAAATCATCGCCAAAATCAGAAGGATCCTGGTTTTTCTCACGGATTCTAACTTCAATGGTGTTAAACAAAATCAGTTCCATAAGATCTAAGCGCTCTTCACTGAAACGGCCTGCAACTCGCGCAGGATCTACCTTGAGAAATCGGTCTATCCATTGCATTGCAGCTTGAATATCCAAACGGTCTTTTTGCCAGATTTCAACATCCAGCATATACTCCCATTGCCTGTCAGAGGCCAGCTCAATTAAAGGGAAAGAATCATCAAGACCAATATCGTTAATTAGAAAATATAAGTCCTCTTCTGGAAAAGAGTGTACCAGCGCCGCCGGCGCCGGGGCATCTAAAATGAAATCCAGGGCTTTTTCAGGAGGCATGGATAATATTTGATGGCGTTGAGTCAAAAGCTTTTGCTTTGTATTTACGAGAAGCTCTTTTTTTTTATTCATGATTTTTTAATTTTTCCTTTGGAGCGATTTTCAGGAGCATAAGCATGCCGGGTATGGCAATCAGGGTGCAAAAGATAAAAAAATTACTCCATCCCAGATATTTTGCCAGAAAACCGGTTGGGGCCGAAGCCACCACTCGCGGGATACCCATTAGACTGGTTAAAAGTGCATATTGCGTAGCTGTAAATTTTTTATGAGTAATACTGGCCATAAACGCCACATAAGCACTGGTTCCCATGCCACTGCTCAAATTTTCAAAGGCAATTACAGCCGCCAATAAATTAAGATTATAACCTGTCAGTGCTAAAATAGCAAATCCTGCGGTTGAAAAAGCCTGCAAAAAGCCGAAAACCCAGAGGCTGCGGTTAATTCCCATACGGAGCATGATAACCCCGCCTCCAAGGGCACCGGCAATTGTGGCCCAAAAACCAAAAAGTTTAACTATTGCTCCAATCTCGGTTTTGGAAAAGCCTATATCCATATAAAAGGGTATTGTGATAGCGCTTGCCATTGAATCACCGATTTTATAAAAAAGGATAAAGGCCAGTATCCAAAGTGACTGGTCTCGTGAAAAATACTCTATAAGCGGCTCTAAAACAGCCGCTTTCAGTGTTTGGGGAGCCTCGCAGGCTATCACAGGTTCCGGTGTGCCCAGAGTCGTGAGAATTCCCGGCAGCATGCAGGCCGCCATTATAAGATATACAAGAGAATAGGAAATCTGATCAGCCAGTATCAAACCACCTCCTGATGCCAGCAGCATCCCAAGGCGGTAACCATTAACATAGAGCGCAGACCCCAGCCCCAGCTCTTCATCAGCAAGATCTTCACGGCGATAGGCGTCCACTGTGATATCCTGGGTAGCGCTGAAAAAAGTTACAAGAATTGCCATAAAAGCCATCAGCCAAGGATGCAGGGCCGGGGCAGAAAGGCCAAGTCCGGCAATGGAGAACATTAAAAAAAGCTGGGCTATCAGCAGCCAGCCCCGCCGACGCCCGAGAAAGGGCAGAGTATAACGATCCAGCAAAGGAGCCCAGATAAATTTCAGGGTATAGGGCAGGCCCACTAAAGTCATTAAACCAATGGTAGCCAGATCCACTCCCTGATCTTTCATCCAGGCCTGCAAAACCGTAATGGTCAATAAAAGAGGCAGACCGCATGAAAAACCCATGAGCAGAGCCACCATCATTTGCCGGCTGCAAAGGGATTTAAGAAAAGTTTTTTTATAGGGATTATTTGGCATTATTTAAAATAAGATAGTTTTTAATATAGCTGAGCCCATCTCTTGATCTTCAGCCACCACCCGCAGGGGGAAAAATACCGATCCTTTCATTGCCGTTTAAGATGGATTGCAAGCTAGCTTTTTTCCCGTTGATAAAAAGCAGCCTGGCCTTATCCTCTGGAATTCCTAATTGTTTAAGAAGCAGGGCAAAGAAAGTGCCGGGTTTGACAGGATATGGATCAGGCAGAGCAGGAGCGTATTTATCAAGGCCTGCAAAGAGTCTGATTTGAATGGTTGTTGTGCTTTCTATCTTTGTCATCAAAAAAATTTATCTTTTCTTTTTTAAATAGTCAATTTTCAAATAGTCAAAATTTTTCATATTTGTCCTGATAATTATAATTAACAGATCAGACAAAACAGTTCAAGAGCAAAGCAATATAAAGAGAGGTTCCAAATATAAATGAGCGTACAGCAAGCCGGCTCTGGTGATAATTTTTTAAAAAAATCATATCCTGCTGATAATCAATATCGTATATCAAATATCCATATAAAATGATTGACAAAATATTCAGTAAAATGCCAAATTATTTCAGGTTTATTTGTAAATATATTTTTCGGCACTGGTTCAGTTGAAATTGACTGACTTTAGTAATTTTGTTCATGCATATTCCAACCCAATAGTACAAAAATGGATAGATTATTTTGTTCTGCACAAACAAGTAAAGT
>JASFBJ010000195.1 GCA_030149585.1 Desulfobacterales bacterium
TTTATCATGAGCCAGATTGAAAGAAGTAGGTCTACGCATCAATTATTATGTTGTCGCTCTGTTTTGAACAATGCGATAATTATGGATAACATCTTGTATTATAAGCACATTCTTATCATTAAACGTTTTTACCAATAAATTTATATATTTCAATAGGTTAGAAGAACTTGCAACATAAGTGTCAAGCATAGACATGACCCCATTTTTCCCCCTAAAAGACCGGCCATGGTTTGAGCGTCGTTTAACGGGGTTT
Organism: Desulfobacterales bacterium; assembly: GCA_030149585.1. Lineage (GTDB taxonomy): Bacteria > Desulfobacterota > Desulfobacteria > Desulfobacterales > JASFBJ01 > JASFBJ01. The sequence continues at coordinate 254 of JASFBJ010000195.1, forward strand.
CAAGATCCGGAATCCTGGAATCTTTATAATCGCTTATGCCGATGATCAGCGCTCGGCAGGTCCCGATCTTTCCGCTTTTACGGCTGAGATCATTGATAACCCTGATCGCTCGAAATCCTTTATTCTGGGCTGCCGAGATCATGGAAAACGAAATCAAGCTCAAAACGATCGTATAAATTGTAATTCTTTTCATGAGTCCTCCTGGTAAATCTTTTTAGAAAACAGCAGGCTCGGGTTTTCATTCTTTAAAATCTATCCCTGCAGGCAGATCAATATTTGAAATCTTTTCTTTTGCTCTCTTAAGGAACGAGGACGAAATAACATCCACAAGTAGGTGCACAGATTTAGGTTAGGTTTGTTCGATCTAAAATTACAAAAGTTGCAGGAATAGCGAGCTATTTCAAGATTTTTGTGATTTTAGATCGGGCAAAGATGGCCTGAAGCTGTGATGCATAGTTGGGGAAGTTAATTCGTCCTCCTTCCTTAGTCACCATCGGTAAAACCGGTGGTGACAATCTATCCTTCCTTTTTCATCCCAATGTCAAAGAGTTGACGAATTCGATAACGAATTTTACCCATAGTTTTTATCATTCAAAAATATCCGAATAATATAATTTTTTATTATTAAATCAATAAAATATAGAGCTATAGATTGCTTTTTGAGAAGTCTGGATAGTGTAAAAAAAATGATGGCATAATCCATGCTTTAAGTTCTAATATTGGATTAATTTATAACTATAGATCGTCACATAAATAATTTCACTGCGTTATCGGTCGGAGATATACTATTAGTATTATCTCCTCTCTCTGGCCTTGTTAAATTTATTATGTGACAATCTAAAGGTCAGGTTTGTTCGATATAAAAGTACAAAAGTTGCAGGAATAGCGAGCTATTTTAAGATTTTTGTACTTTTAGATCGGGCAAAGATGGCCTGAAGCTGTGATGCATAGTTGAGGAAGTTATTTTGTCCTACCAAGAAACTTCTTGTTTCTTATAGGAAAAAATGGCGCCGCGAAATATAAAGCTCGTTCCTAAGTTGATTTTTGAGCGCTGACAGACGTTCCTTTTCACGCTGTTTGCCCTGTTGAAACTGAACGAGAATTTTTTCAGTTTCAGAAGATCTTGGTCCTAAACTTTTGCCGTAGCCAAAACGATCTCGAGATCGAAACAAATATTCGCGACCTTTTGACTTTTTCCAGTGCATCCCGCCTCTGTATGACCGCATTTTATTAAATGCTGCTAAAAATGCTTCATAAAGCTGCACCGTATCAATAAAAACACGCCGCTGGTTGTCGGTCATTTCCTTAAAAATCATAATTTTTCCTTCTTTTAATCCTTTTTCATAAATTGAAGGAAAACCGTTGCCCTGTCAAGAGATTTTAGCAATTCTAATTATGATGGCGTCGTAAAAAATATCACCGACGGCTGACAATAAAGCAAGTGTCTGTGGCTATCTGAGTAGTAGCGGTCATTCCCTGCTACTGGATTCCGATAGGCAAATTTGCCGACTACACTACACCCATCTACAACCAAAAGTCCAAAAAATATTTCTCCGAGTACCCGGCGGACTACTGATGATACCCTAATGTGACTTCGAATATAGATTAAGGTATCATCAATTGAAGCAAATGTCTCGTTTTTTTTTTGAAAAATCTGTTTTTTTCTGAAATTAGTTTGAACTTATAATAAGTTTTGGTTGTCAATTCTTTTTTTTAGCAAAATCCTTTGGATTCAGCAATATGCTGAATTCAATATGAAAATTCTGCTCATCATCTACCCATACAGTGCTCAAGCAGCGCGACCAGTCTCTTTTCCAACATTTGGTACGAATAATAACGGAGGCCGAGTTGATAGTTCTGATCTGACCATTCAAGGGCCAGATCAGGATTACAAAGTATCTTTTGGGTTTGTTCAACAATTTCCCAGCTTATAAAATTTTCAAACCAAATTATATTGAACCCTTTTGGTTGAATATCACATTTGAAGATTTCATAGGCTTCCATCACAATAGGCCGGCGGTAGTATATTGTTTCCAAAAATGCATTTCCAAATCCTTCAATCGCTGATGGATAAGTCACAAGATCTGCCTGCCTGTATGCATCGGCTATTGAATAGACCTTTCGTCCATCAGGTGTTGTTTGACGTAAATAATTAAACCGGTTCGCTGCGCATAAGAACTCTACACCGATGAGATCGGCAAATTCTTTGAGAAACATCTGATATTTAATGCCCTCGTCACCTGATTTATGCGTAACAACAACTACACATTCCGTGTTCATTCGCCGTGCCAATGTAATAGCCATTTCAATCCTTTTGCGGGGTACAATGCGCGTGGGTTGAAGCAAAAGCGTGGATTTTTCCTTTATTCCCAACTCCTGTCTCATATCATCCGCATAGCTGTCCGGCAAGGAAGGAGACGAATTAAAATCCAGCGCGTTGGGTATAAGGATAGACCCTACACCAGCCCTGAAAGCAAGTTCACGAGCGGCTACACTGTTAATAACCACATGGCAAACAGTAGCCATAGTGCAAGGAAATGCCGAACGTAGATAGTCGTCTGCAGGAGCCCCTATATATCGAGTGCGCTCCCACCAGAAATCATGATGGTGGGCTATCGTGGGCATTGATGTTTCACAGATAAACTCGGCCAGCGCAACGCCTAAAGGCACATTCATGGGGAGAGATAATGCATTTTCCACTATAAAAAGATTCAAATCAAACTTTTTTACAAAATGATATAACTCAGCCTTTAAGTGTTCCTTGAGTTTGTGAATTGTCCGGGCAATATCTTTAGAACGCCTTTTATATTTGAAAAGGGTTTCGCTTATTTTTAAGATATCGGGATGCTTGAAGTGCGCCTCCGGAACCATGTAAACATGGTCTTCAGGCCAATCAGATCCACCGCAGAAACAGAAACATTCATGCCTTAGTCTCTTTAGGACATCCACCCACTTATTGGTCTCAAGGGAAACACCGTCTGTTCCCTCCAGGCGCGTTGCAACAAAACCAATCCGAATTTGATTGTTAGCCATAAGATCTCCTCGCGGTTTTTTGAAATACCGAATTTTTATTTATGTTAATAATAAATTCTTTTGTCCATCCAAATTATATCTAAGGGTTCGCGCAAAAATAAGTTGGCAATTTTAAGTGTTGAGGCGCCAGGCTGGCAAGGCGCGAAAGTGCAGGAATATCAAGCATATTCCGAACTTTCGCAACGCAGCCAGGCTGGATGCATAGGCGCTTAAAATGTAAAGTTATTTTTGAGCGAGCCATTAGCTGCATAACTCCTGATTTAATTTCATAAAGGCTTTAGTAATTCGAATTTCGACGATCAATGGTAAATGGTCGGAAGCAACCCTTGTCAATTCCGTGTTTGGTACCTCAACGCCGATCACCTCGATACCGGAGTCAATAAAGACATGATCAATGCGAGCCAATGGGAAGCGCCCAAAAAGCGTCTTTTTTGGGCAATGGTCGGCCAGCTCTTTCTGCGCATCAAGAAGAAGGGTGCGGAACCTGCGGCATATACTCGAAGAAGGGAGCGCGTTGAAGTCACCACATAGAATAATCGGCTTACGACAATCCGGATGTGATAGCCAGCCCGAACCAAGTAATGCCTCAGCCTGAACCTGGCGTTCTTTTAGTTTCAGACCCAGGTGGGTATTGATAAACTGGATCTCGGTTTTGTTGCCTGCTTTGATGGCGATCCAAAGTCCTCCCCTTGGCTCAAGCTGCGTTTTCCCCGGCAATCCAGGCAACTTATCCGCTTTAATCAGTTGCATGGGAAAATGTGTCAGAACAGCATTGCCGTAGAGTCCTTTTCTAACTTGAGTTGTTGGAAGAAAGTGGTAATTCATCTGTAAATGTTGAGCAATAAGATCAGCCTGATCAACGCGGCCGGTACGTGCCCTGCCAACGTCCAGTTCCTGCAAAGCGACAATATCCGGGCAGTATTGGGCAATTACTCGTGCTATCCGTTTATGTGAAATTTTGCCGTCCATCCCTATACAACTGTGGATATTATAAGTCATGATGCGAACTGTCCTGTGATCATTTCGAGGGTCGGCAGCTTTCCGATATGGTTTTGTTGAACTCTTGATTTGGGATCGACCAAGAAAATGGAGCGCGGCCTGGCGTAAATCCATGGGGCGGAGATAAGAGTGGTTGCGCTCTGGAAGAGAGGTATCGCCTGGCAGCAGAGCAAAGGCTTTTGTTTCCTCTGATCCTGGTCCTCCATGGGCGCCATTTTCAATGGAAAAGCTGTATGGTGTACTGTTCGGTCGCCATCCGCAGATGATAAAGTCTCCAGCGTCAGGATGCCGGCTCAATTCAATTAAATCACGGGTGACCTCATCCAGGAAAGGATGGTCTGAACCAAAAACCTTTTCTTTTTGCTCGGGCAGTACGAACTCACCTTCGCTGTTCCAGACCCTCAGACGGTCAGACTCATCAACCAGCAGCACAAGTGGAATTTTTGCAAAAACCACAAGTTTTTTGGCCATGTCATGACATTCATCAGGGACCATTTTATTGGATAAATAGATCATACCCAAAGGGCCCATTGCAGTTACGCTGACAGGCGATTTTTCCATTTTTCCTTCAGCCCCAAGATGGGTCCTGAAAAACTTTTGAATTTTTTTTCCGCCAAGGTGCCTGACACGTTGAGACTGGATTCCTTGAAAGTTATAAGCCCGAACATTGTTACGGCTGTCCTCCATAAGATTAAACACATCGGCAACGGCTTCTTGGATGGTCCTGCCATGCTGTTTTGTATAGGAAATCGTGTTTTCCTGACCATGGTCGGAATAAATCCATATGTCGTAATCCCTGTCTCCCGAACTTTTTGCCGCACGCCATATTCGGATGATGGCATCATCAATCCCTTTAAGTGCCCAATGGGCAAATTTTGATGACGGGCCCCGGCGATGGGCCTGTTCATCATAGCCAATCAAGTTAAGATGGATGATGGACATTCCTCTGGCAATATCAATCTTTGCCCCAATTATAATTAGTTCACGAAGCAAAATGGTTATCCCGACGCGAGTAGGGACAAATTTGAGTTCCTTGAAAAGATCGCGGCCCTTGATTAGACCGGAAATAAAGTCAAAAAGTGCCAGAAAAAGCTCAATGACCAGCAAAACAGCGGCTCGTATGAAACTATATGCATTGGAGAGAAATAAAAAGCTTAATGCCAAAGGGTTTGCCTTTTTCAGAATTGCTCCCCAGCCAAGAGAAGATGCGCAAAAATTAGAGTTATCAGCCCCGCCGGTGTAAATATTGCAATAAGCACTGCCACCCTTGAGAAGCGGTTCTCCTTTTTTTTCAAGTCGATGTTCAACGCCGGCGGCTGAAGATGGATCATACATCCGAAAAATTTGGCCGGAGCTTCGGTCCATGAAGCTAAAAGCCGGAACAGCGCCTTTGACACCATAGAATAGTTCACCTTGAACAGACGGAGTGCTGGAAGGCAGACCAGAATAAAGCGTGTGCAGGCCATAGCCCTCGCGTTTTAGAAGCTTATACAGGAAAGGCATTTTGCCACTGTCAAGGGCTCGGCCAAATTGTGTGTGGGAGAGACCATCGATCTGAATTAAGATAAGACCGGGGGCTGTTTTTATTTGCTTTGATTTGGAAACTCGAAGCAAAGCTATCATCCACTCACTGCGATTGACCCAGCGGCGAACCATTCGCAAAAGCATTTCAAAACGGTAAATCATGGTTTTCTTTTGCTTTCCAAAAGATCAATATTCAATGCTGCGCCGGCCGCTCCAGCAAGATTTTTTATAAGGTCCCACTCGGTACTGATCTTATGCAAAATAGTGGTCCAGGCGCTGTACTCTTTATCCCTGCCAAAAAATTTCTTATCCAGCAGATTCTTATAAAGGGTTAGTGCCTTATCTGTTGAATGTTCCATGGAAAATTCTTCGGCTCTCTTTTCGGCAGCCTCTTTAAGTTGCTGCATTTGTTCAAAAGAGAGCGCTGCAACCCACTGCAAAGCGGACGAAAATTCCTCTACTGTCTCTAAATATAGAAGCCTGCCGTTGCTTTGATCCACCACAACCTCGCTTGCTCCGGGTGCATCAAGAGCTACGACCGGAACCCCGGCTGCCATGGCTTCGGTCAAGACCATGCCTTGAGTCTCACTTTTCGAGGCAAATGCAAACACATCCATGGCGCGATAAGCGCTCGCAAGCAATGGATGCTTGAGGACACCGGGGGTATGAATACGACCGGCCATTCCTTCCCTGGAGAAAATCTCCTGAATTATATTCTCAGATGGACCCCTGCCGACAACCAGCAAATGAGCCCGGCTTTCGGTCTTAAGAAATTCGGCAATTGCTTTGGCAAGAAATTCAAGATTTTTTTCCGGGGCAAGCCGACCCACATGACCAACGACAAAGGCATTTTCAGGAATATCCATGGCGGCCCGAAAGCCTGCTCCGCTGCCACGAGTTAATTTTTCCAGGTGAACCCCGGTGGGAACCACATCAATCCTTGTAACAACTCCGCGCTGGCGGAGCATTGAAGCAACGCTTTCACTTGGGGCAAAGACCTGATTGCAAAGATTGGCATAGCGGGTCGAAAGCTGGATAACGAACCGCTTGAGCGTTTCTGAATCGCCTGGAACATAGTGGGTGTATTGCTCATACATG
>JASFBJ010000453.1 GCA_030149585.1 Desulfobacterales bacterium
AAAAGCTTGAACAAAAATACGGGAATCTAAGACTGCAGAAATTTGTTGTGGTGGCTCTGGGATTTGAAAGGGTTTGTTTTAAAAAGCTGGATTAAGAAAGCAGAAGGGTTACAGCAATGGTTGCAGAATTTGGCATCCTTCAAATTAAGGGTTCGCACAAAAATAAGTTGGCAATTTTAAGTGTTGAGGCGCCAGGCTGGCAAGGCGCGAAAGTGCAGGAATATCAAGCATATTCCGAACTTTCGCAACGCAGCCAGGCTGGATGCATCGGCGCTTAAAATGTAAAGTTATTTTTGTGCGAGCCCTAATGTAATCGTTCACGGGTTCAGTGTTCAAGGTTTCATTTTCCTGCAGGTAACCACAAGGATCGCCCCTAAAGGGAAAAATTAATAAAACAGTTTTGGAGTATTATGAATATGAAAAATAAAAACGGCAAATTTTTTTTTAATCTTACCCATTCACAATCCGGCAGTGTGGTGATTGTGGTTGCCTTGTCAATGATGGTTCTGCTTATCATGGCAGCTTTTGTTATTGATACCGGATATTTGTACGGAGAAAAGAATAAATTTCAGAACGGGGTTGAGGCGGCGGCCATGGCCGGGGCGGTTAGTCTTTGTGATGAAGATCCTGAGGGTGTTACCCGACAGATAGCTGTTGAAAATGGGTTGCCGGCAGGATCTCTTGTTGTGAAGGCCGGGTTTTATGATGAAAATGATTTATATGATAATTTTTCAGAATATAAGGATTTTGTTGCGGAAGGGGAAGGTGAGTATCCTGAAAAAGAATTTAATAATGCGGTTATGGTAAAGCTGAACGCAACTGAAGAGACCTTGATGGGCGGTTTTGTGGGCAAGGATGAAGTTACTGTTGGAGCGGCGGCAGTGGCCTATCTGGCAGGGTATGGTTTATTGTCCTATGGTGACTCTGAAGATAACGAAAGCGACATTGAAACGATTAGAAGTTGGGCCGATGATAATCCATCATTTGTGGGAATGGGGAGAATACACGCAAATAATAATATAAATTTTAAAAAAGAACCAGCGATATCGGAAGATACGATTGTCACTGCCGTAGGTGAGATTGATAATTGTTCGGAAGGTATCGCAGGGGTTGCACCTGTGGATATAGTTCGGCCGGTTGACTGGGATGCGCTGGAGGCAAAGGCGGACAAAATAATTGACAGAGATGATTTTCCTGATGAACCATCTACCGAAGTCTTTAAACAAGATGAATACAATAATAAATATTATTATGAGACTGGATTTTGTTTTGTACCCCATGACGGAGACCATGAAGGAATAACTTATTTTGTTGACGGAAGCAGCCTTTCTAACGGTTTTTTTTGCTTATCAGATGATTATACTGATACCATGCCGTATAATTTTACCTTAGCTTCCAAAGAGCCTGTTTACTTTCGTCATTTAGGCCAGGGAGGGATAATGCATCTTGGCGGTGACAATGAAAAAACCGTTTATATTTATTGTAAGGATACAATAGGCGGACGTCGTAACCAGCATAAGGCATTCTCTGATCTATTACATATATATTTTAATGGCGTATTTTTTTACACTGAAGATACCTTCAAGGCATATGAAGGGGGCTCCCATGGCCAAGGTAACGGTAGAACTCAAAAACTGCGTGTTATAGCTAAAAAGGAGATAATTTTTCAGGGAATGGATTCTTTTGGAAGTGGCGCCGAAAGAATTATAAACGGCAAATTCGGACCGCCCTGCGGCACCATGAGCGTGCGTTTGGGGCGTTTGTAAAGATGTTTGGCCGATTTTAAAAAATACTGGTTGTTGTCATGTCAATACATCAAATCACCCCTTTTATATGCACGTGCGCCTCTTACTCCTTCTATTTAAAAGCGATATTCCTATTCTTTCTTCATCCGGAAACATTTCAAAATAGATTTTTGCAAGGTTTTCGGCTGTTTCAGGAACATCGCCCCTGTTTCCGGGGTCTATTCTAAATGCTACATATCCGGGACTATCCATAACCACTTCTGTGGCATCAGTTTACCTTCGTTCCCAGGCAGAGCAGCCTGGTAACGAAGGTAAACAGGACTTTAATGTTGCCAGGGGCAACACCCCTTTTATATTGCAAATTTGATATACATAGAATATGCATGAGGAATAATTAATACCAAAAAAAACTCTGTGTGGCTGTGAAAAAAGGATTTAATAATG
>JASFBJ010000196.1 GCA_030149585.1 Desulfobacterales bacterium
ACACTTTTTAGATGTTGCTTCTTGCCTGGTTCCCATGCTCTGGCGTAGGAACCCTATGTGGTATGCATTCCCACGCTGGAGCGTGGGAACGAGCTTTATATTTCGCGGCGCCATTTTTTCCTATAAGAAACAAGAAGTTTCTTGGTAGAACCGTCAAAAGTGTAAACTATCGTTGGACATTAATGAAGGATGCTCGAATTTTTATATTTTATTGCAGATCAAGATCAAAAAGAGATGATTTTCCATTAGAATCAGAAAAAATTATTGGCAGATCAATTAAGAAAAAGTATTTGAATAGTGATTTATTTAGTACCATTAAATCCAACACTTTCCAAATTTTCAACGATATATTTATTGGTTAATATTTCAATTGCACAGGCTGGTTGATATGCTTTATTTCTGCCCTGCCCTGCCCTGACTTCTGATATCAGGCCGGACTGAACCAGTTTATCTAAAAGCCTTTGAACCGTGAGCAAGGGGATATCAAGACTTGCAGATATTTGAATAGCCGTGGCTGGTGGCTCACCGTTTGAAAAAAAATCTTTTATTAAATCTGTAATTTTATAAAAAAGTAATCGATTAAAAGCCTGGCTTGCATTGGCATAGTCAAATTCACGCTCATATAGATCCTCATTTTGCCAGGCATGTGAAATCTCCGCTCCCAAAAGAACGATAAGCCAGCTCAATTGAAGCCAGATCAAAAACAGCGGCAGGGCAGCAAAACTCCCGTAAATAGCGTTATAGCGGGCCATCAATATCTGAAAGCTGATATAAGCAGCCTGCCCCAGTTGATAAATTGTGCCGGCTATTAACCCTGCTATTATTCCTGAAACAGGCTTTACCCTGGTATTTGGCATGACAAGATAAACCAGAATGAATAAAATCCAGATCAACAGATAAGGAGATAATTTAAACAAAAAAGAGATCATGGGACTAAACATTTCAAACATGCTGATTTTTCCGGTTATGGCGGCAACCTGAGTTTTTATAAATACCGTCATGCTGCTGGAAATAATTATTAAAATCGGGCAAATAAGCATAATTGCCAAATAATCACTGAGTTTTCTATAAAAGGAGCGTCCTTTAACCTGCCAGATCTCATTAAAAACTCTTTCAATCTGGCTTAACATTGTAATAGCCGTCCAAAACAAAAAGGCCATTCCAATTCCGGCAATCACACCGCCTCTTGTATTTTCAAGCAAAGATCGTGAAAATTGAATAATCTTGTGAGCAACCTCTTCCTGCCCAGCCAGGCTCTCCAATAACTGCTTTTCCAATATTCTTTCAAAACCAAAACCATTGGCAATCCCAAATGCCATGGCAGCTATAGGAATAATAGATAATAAGGTATATAAAGTTAACGAAGATGTGTGCAGACGACATTTATTTTGGCTTAGATTTTTCAGCACCAGTAAAAATATTCTTAACTGCCTGATTAAAAACCTCTTGCCTGCCGACATATCTTTAAGCCGCAAACGCCAGACATCCTGCTTGAAGAAAATAATAATATCTTTAAACTGCTGTCTGATTTTTTGCATTATGAATGTCTCTTGGCGCTATAAATAATCATTTTTATGATATCTGTTCCTAACCAAAAGTTTGAAAGGAATCAAAATGCTCAAGGTTAAATTCAGATGCTGTCTGACATTGCTTTGGATCAAAACCCTCATTCCTGATTCGTTGAATCAATTGGCCAAATTCAGCAGTCTCTTTAATTTGGGGTGAAGATGCCCCATTTCGGTTCAAAGCGTAGTCGCTTACAATTCGAGATCCAAGATTAACGCCCTGTTTGCCATTAGTTTCATGGGTATAATATTGAGAAACCACAAGGATTCTAGTACCCAGAAAAACCGCCTCCTCCAGATCGTGGGTAACAAAAAAAATTGTCATTCTGTTTTGTTCCCACAGCTCTAAAATCAATACCTGCATAATCTCTCTTGTTCCTGGATCCAGAGCGCCAAAAGGTTCATCCATCAGCAAAATCTTTGGTTTCATTATCAGAGCCTGGGCAATAGCCACTCTCTGCTGCATGCCTCCTGATAATTGATGAGGATATTTATCAGCATGTTCCGCAAGCTGCACGCTTTCAAGATAATGCATTGCCTCTAAACGGATTGCCTTTTTCTTTAAAAAGCTGCGCCATAAAGACACGGGAAGCTGTTTGCCGAGCATGATATTTTCTAAAATTGTCAAATGGGGATAAAGGGAGTATTTCTGGTAAACTATCCCTATTGAGTCTGACGGCAATAAAAGCTCCCGGCCTTCCATCAAAATACGTCCCGAGGTGGTTCGTTCCTGCCCTAAAATAAGCTTTAGCAAGGTAGACTTGCCGCAGCCGCTAGGCCCTACAAGTGTACAAAATTCACCTTTGCTTACCGCAAGATCAATATCGTCTAAAACCACTTTATTTTTATATACTTTTTTTAGATCTTCAATAAAAAGAAGATGCTTTGGCTCATTTTGCATTTATTCACTCAATTTGATCTCTGTAAATTATACCAGGGAAATTTATAACTAATTAATTTTCTCAACATAAAATCAGCCAGAAAGGCTAAGAAAGTGATCCAGCAGACATATACAATAATAATATCCATGGAAAGATACCGCCTGACCAGAAAAATACGATAGCCAAGCCCGCTTTGAGAAGCAATTGCTTCAGCGGCAATCAGAAAAAGCCAGGCTGACCCTAAAGAGAGTCTGACGGTTTCTATCAATCGCGGAATTACCTGTGGATATACAACTCTATAAATCACAGCTGTTTGAGAAGCTCCCAGGGTTAAAGCTTTAACAATATTCTCTTCAGGAATCTTTTTTACTGCAAGATAAATGTCTCTTGTTATCAGCGGAAAAGTGCCTAAAAAAATCAGCATCACTTTACCTAATTCATCTACCCCAAAGCTTATAAAAAGAATAGGCAGGATCGCCAGGGGAGGAATATTTGCGATAAAAGTGATAAAGGCCATCAATAAATTATTTATTCCCGGCAATAACCCCATATTAAGGCCTAATACAAAGCCGATCACGGCAGAGCTCATTATTCCAATGATTAATCGTTTCAAACTGGCCAGTGTATCATGCCATAATAGATAGGTTCCTGTTCTTTTATTTTTTTTAAACCCAGTGTTTTCAATGGCCTTTACGATTTTTGAAACCGTGGGTAATAGTTTGTCATGCGGATTTTCAGCATGCCGAATATTTGAAGCGGCAAGATATAATACGGCAAGCAGCACAAATGGCAAAAGTGCCAGAATTACCCGCAGCAACACAGGCGGATCAGCATACAGGCCAAAAAACCAGATTTTCTTATTTCTCATCTTTTTTCCAGCGCAGTGAAATTATTTATAACTTTCTTTATTTTTTATAATTTTTCCTCTGACATTAACCGGATATATTTTGCATCAAAGCGCAACTTGATATTGGATTTATCTCCAATAACCGAACCATCAGGAAAAAGAATGCCGACAAAATCTTTTGAATCCGCGTCTCCATATAATCCGTGCTCAAAACAAAAAGTGCGCACATATTCCATGGTTTTTTTAAGCTTATCACTTTTAACAAAGGCAATACTGTCAGCGGCCCTGTAAAACATGGCCGTTGTTCGCAACTGAGCCCTGAATTCAGCTTCAGTGCCACCTGCGAATTTACCCATATATGAAATAGCCCTTTTTGCTGCCCTGGTTTTGCCGGATATAAGGGCCATGGTTTCGTACCATGCCCCGACCAGTGCCTTTTTTAAAGATTCCGGGGCATCTGTTCGAACAACCATCATATCAATAATTTCACCTGGTATTTTGCTGGAATCAAAAACAAGTTTTGCTCCTTTAACATTTCGGCATTGCATTAAAGGCGGGTTCCAGGTAACTGCGGCTCCATTTGGATCTGCTGCAAACACAGCAGCAATATCAGCATCTGAAGTATTTGTTAAAAATAAATCTCTTTCTGTTAAATTATTTTGCTCCAAAGCCCTGGCCAGCAGATAATGAGAAACCGATAATTCCACCAGCATAATCTTTCTTGCTTTAAGATCACGAACAGTGGAACCGTTTTTAAGAATAATCCCATCATTCCCATTGGAAAAATCCCCAATAATTAAAGCAGTTGAATCCACCCCTCCTGTTGCTGGAATGGTTAAGGCATCCATATTGGTCATGGTGCAGCCATGATATGCGCCCCCGGTATATAAATTAATACTTTCAATATAATCATTAATAAGATCTATTTGAATTTCAATATCATATTTTTTTGCCCATTTATCTAAAATATTCTCATGGCGGGCAACTTCCCATGGTTCCCATCCAGCATAATGAGACCATGCAATCTTATATTTTTCCTGAGCCATACTGATATTAGATAAAAGTGCAATTAAGCTCACTGTTATAAGAATAATAATATATCTTCTTTTTATCCTTGTTTTTATCCCTCTTTTTATCCTATTTTTTACCATTGATACTCTCCTGTAATTTAGGTTCTCACCTGAATAATATAACCTTGATCATCAGTTGGAAGCGTTGTTTTCAACTTCCAGAGTAATTGCAGGCGCAGCCTTATTTCCCTGCTCCATTCGCTGAATTGCGGCTTCCGTGTTCTTGGACAGATTATCCATTTCAAGTATATTTTGAGCCATCTGCGGTAATGCTTCTTTGCGAAAGGCTGAAATATCTTCCAATGCACTGTCAATATCGGCAAAAGCAGTCTTTAAAGTTTCAATATCAAGCTGAGAACGGCTGGCCTGTTTATGAATTTCAGTGCCCTGGGTTTTAAGCTGAGCCGCTGTTTGGCCAATGAGCTGGTTGGTTACCTTGTTCACAGCATCAATTTTGTCAAGCACGATTTTTTGATTGGCCAGGGCCAGGGCCACAGTTACCGCCACAGTAAGAGCATTAACTGTTACATTTATCCCGCGGGCCACGCCTTTAACCAGTTCCTTATTATTGCGAATTATTATTTCAATGGCCAAAACCCCCTGCTGGTTAACTGCCAGTTGCTGCTGTAAATCCTGTATTCGCTGACGCAAGGGAAAAAGCAGCTCATCTTCTATAAAACGCCTTCTGGGATCATCCGGTTCTATTTCACGTTCCAAAGCATAGCTTAACTTTTGGTCAACCAGTAAACCAAGCTGAATTGTCTTGTTTAAATTAATAGTCAAACCACGCATCATCTTCTGATCCTGACTTAAAGTAATATTATCCCGGTTTAAAACATCACGCCCTTCTTCCAGGGAACGAATAATGGCCTCGATAACTGTCTGAGCCGACTCAAACCTGGTAAAATATTTCTTTAATGGAGTTCCAACACCCGGCAGCCGGCCAAGAGTTCTGCTGAACCAGCCGGCTTTAAAATCAAATCTACCAGGATTAAGCTCTTCTACCTGATCTTTTAGATTTACCAGGGCATTAGCCACAGCACCGCCATCTTCGCCCCTTGCCGCCAGCTTGCGGATAGGTTCTTTAAGCATATTGCTGCGATGAGCAGCTTCCTTTTGAACCTTGCTTCCAAGGGTTTCCACTGAAACAACATTTTGTTCTCTGTTATCCAGCTGATTTGGATCATCAGGATTAAAGGCCAATATAGCTTTAGTAAATATTTCAGCCTGCTGGTCAAGCTGAGAGTCAGGTTCTCCTTCCACACTAATCGCGACGGGATTAATCAAATGAAGCTCATTTTTTATACTTTCCGGATCTGAAACAGATATAGCAATATCTTGTCGAGGCTGGTTATTTTGCATTGAAATCTCCTTTTAAAGTTATTCATTATACTCATGTGCATGTTGAGCCAGTTCCTGAAGTCTGGAAATTGCAGATTCAAAACTCACATCTGAAAAACGGTGATCACTTTTCCACTGAGCAACTTCCGATGAAATCACCTCCATTTCGGTCATGGCTTCTTCATTTCTGGTCAGCAGATGCTTAACCCTTGCCAACTGTTTTTCTTTAAGTTCAAGCCTTTTTTCCAAAGTTTGTTTTTGAGTCAAATCATCCTGGGTATGATTATCAATCCCCCCAATTTCTGTAAAGCGTTCCTGAATATAATCGTCATTAATGGACCCTGAACTTTTCAGAATACTTATTATATCTTTTAAATTATCAAGAACACTTAGATGAACAAGTTCGGCAGCGCCAAAAAATCTGCCATAAGTTATTTCCTCTTTTTTCAGTTTTAAATCCAGCAGTTCCTGTACACTATTTAATTTCTCTTTTATATTAATGCATTGATTCATTCCCTGAACAGCAAATCTTTCAACTTCCTTGACACTCAAACACTCTTGCAAGCCGCTTTCAACCATTTTGCGTAAAAAATGTTCATAGGTGTTTTGCCTTATATTCAGCTTCTGTATATATCTTTTCCCGATCTTATCATTAAAGATAAATATTTGAGCCAATGCCCAAAAAATACCGGCAAATATTCCCCCAGCCATGCCAAAATAGAGCAGCTGCATGCCAAATAACCACCCCACAAAACCACAACTGGCTCCAATGGCAATCAGATAAACCGTAACCGGATTTTTTAATGCAATGCTCCTGACATATGATTTTATTGATTCAGGTAAAAAATCACTTGTTTTTGGGGGAGAAATGACCCTTTTATGCTCAACCTGCTTTGTCATAAATTCTCTATTTTCCTCATTTATCAAAAATCTTCTCGAACTAAAGACAACTCAACCCGTGGAAGCCGATATAAAAATGCTCGTCTGCTTTCGCCGGATTTTCTGGCCAAAGGTTTAAGGCCGCCAAAGCCTGTTGCCCTTATTCTGTTTTGATCGACATTATAAACAATATGTAAATAACGGGCAACGGCATTTGCACGCTCCTGAGACAAATTTAAATTCTCCTGTCTGTCTCCTCTAATACTGGTATGCCCTTTTATTATAATCCGAAAGTTGGGGTAATGTTTCAATCGTTC